>CAUUVZ010000065.1:0-14709 GCA_963548875.1 uncultured Treponema sp.
ACAAGTTTCGAATTTTCGAAACTTGAAGCGGACAGAAAATAAGCTAAGTCCGTAAAAGCAATTTAACTGTCCGCCACTCCCTTGAAAAAAAAGGTTTAAGGCTTGCCTTAGAATAATATAAGCTTTGAGTTTATAAAACTCGAAATTAAACCATTTATTCGATTAAAAAATTATTAAACGACTACAATTTAAACTTACCGATAACTTCCGCCAGCCCTTCTATGCTGTCTTTATTTTTTCTTGCAATGTCGTTTACTTCCTGAACTGCGTTGTTAATCTGTTGTACGCCCGCCGCCATTTCGTTCATGCTATCTTTTATAAGAACGGTAAGTCTGTCGAGTTTGCGCATTTCTTCGGCGACGCCTTTGCCGCCTACAAGCATTTCTTCAGAGCCGCTTTTTACTTCAACCGTTACGGAGCTGATGTTCTTAATAGCCGCCAATACTTCGCGGCTGCCGTTTTCCTGCTCTTTCATCGCGGCGGTCAGCTCCGCGCTCATTCCGCGCACGTTTTCGGACAATTGGAAGATAGCGTTGAACTTTTCCTCCACAATCTTAGAGCTTTCGGAAAGCCCGTTTATGTCGTCACTCAACTTCTTTAGCGTGTCGGTGATTGTTTTTCCCTGCATAGAAGATTCTTCCGCAAGCTTTCGTATCTCATCGGCGACGACGGCAAAACCTTTTCCCGCCTCCCCTGCGTGTGCGGCTTCGATGGCGGCGTTCATCGCAAGCAAATTAGTCTGAGACGCGATGTTCTGGATAACGCTGGAGGCTTCGATAAGACCGCCGCTCTCGTCGGCAATCTTTTGCGTTACGGTGTTAGACGTTAAAAGCGTCGATTTACCTTCCGATGTGGCGGCGGCAAGCTGTTTTACCATGTTATCGCTTTTTTCAAGGGAGTTTGTAATCGACGCAATATTGGCGACCATTTCTTCTATTGCCGCAGACGACCGCGCTACGCTTTCGGATTGCGTCTCTATACTGCCGTTTAATTTGTTTACTGTGGTAATAATTTCCCTAACAGTCCCCGCCGTTTCGGTAACGCTTGCCGCCTGCGTCAACGCCTGCTGCTTCACTCCGTCTATGTTTGCACTGATTTCGTTTATTGCGCTTGCCGTTTCAGTCATATCCGATGAAAGCGTTTCACCTATTTCTTCCATAAGTTTTGCGTTTTCGCTTATACCGCGCACGGATGCACCTATTTTGGAAATCATTTCATTAAAATATACGGCAAGATCGGTAACCTCATCGTTGCCGTGAACGGGTAAACGTACGGTCAAGTCCCCCTCGCCTTGCGCAATATCCTTTAATGCGGAGACGGTAATTTTTATCGGAGATACGATTTTATAAGCGATAACGTAAGTGATTATCACCGTTAAAATCAGAATAACCATGCCTACAATTATCATTGAGAATCTAAGCGTATTTACGGTACCCATAAACTCGTCGACGGGAGCACGAATTACAACTTTCCAGCCGTCGATATCTAACGGTGCATACGAAGCAATATAGGAAACGCCCTTATAAGTGTAATACTCTACTTCACTCTCTTTTGAAGACATAACTTTTTTAATAAAATCCGCAAGGGAACGGTATTCGGGGTTTTTCTCGGATTCTTGAACAGCATTAAACTTATTTTACAAGCTCGGAATCTTTATGCGCAATTATACTTCCATCCGCCCCTACTATATAACATTCTCCTGTTTTGCCTACAACAATATCTTTTACGTCTTTAGAGAATTCAAAACCGTCCATCACGGCGTTTAAGGTTCCTACAATCTTTTTAGAAGAATCGAATAGCGGAACGGAGATTATGCTGACGGTGCTGCCGTCAAAAGATGATTTGAACGGTTCCGAAATTCCTTTGCCGCCTTTTATAGCAGTCTGAAACCATGCAGACTTAAAATCGTTTACCACACCGGAATATGTATGAGCATCCCCGTTAGGATCGCTCACTTGCAAATCCAATATCCATTTACTGCGTTTTGTTTCTTGATCAAGTAATGCAAGACGGTCGGAAACCGAAAAAGAAGGATCTATAAGCTGATGCATTCCCGAGATTCCGTCCATAAATTGAAAAAAAGAGTCTATTTTTCCGTCAATAATATCTGCCGTGTCATTTGCCTTATCGATAAGATGAAGTCCGACTCTTGTTCTTACGGCTTTTCGCGCTTTTATCAAAGCAAGAACTTCTTCAGTAACCGTAGCAACGGCAATAAGTAATCCGAATACCAACACTATCTTATAGCGTATTGAAAATTGCTTCATAGTTTGAACCCTTAATTTTCATATTTTTTTACGGAAGTGAACAGCACAACTTTTTTGAATATCTAAACTCCGCAAAGCGTATATAACATCTGCCGCAAATCTACTTTAATCCTCAGAAATTTACAAGATGTTATATTTGAAAGACCGACTTACAAAAAAATTGCCGGTCAATAGGAATTTATCAACCGGCAAATATTGAATTTACACTTTCAGCAGAGTTTCCAGCTCTCCTACCATTCGCGCAAATTCATCAAGTGCGGCCTGTACGGGAGCGGGACTTTCCATATCGACGCCCGCCATGCGCAGCGATTCAATCGGATAGCGCGAACCGCCGGATTTAAGAAAGTTAAAATAATCTTCTCGTTCGGTTTTGCCGCCTTCGTTAACGCGGCGGGCAAGCGCAAGAGAAGCTGAAATACCGGTCGCATATTTATAGACATAGAATGCACTGTAAAAATGCGGAATGCGAAGTCCTTCCATATCGCTGTTGGATTCAAAGTGCATTTTGTCGCCGAAATACAAGACCAAAAGTTCGCGGTAAATTTTTCGCAGCAATTCTGCGGAAAGGGGCGTTCCGTTTTCAACAAGTTCATGCGCTTTCAATTCGAATTCCGCAAACATCGTCTGCCGGTGCAATGTCGCAAGAATGTCGCCTGCCCGCGTCGAAAGCAGATACGCTTTTACGTCGTCATTTTGCGCATTTTTCAAAAGATGACGGAAGAGCAATTCCTCATTGAATGTAGACGCAACTTCAGCCTCGAAAATTGTGTAGTTGTATTGCATATACGGATTGTTGTGCACGGAATACCAGCTGTGCATGGAGTGCCCACCCTCGTGCGCCATCGTAAACACGTCGCGGAGAACGTCTTCCTTGTAATTGAGGAGAATATACGGGTCGCCCTTGTACACGCCGCTTGAAAATGCGCCGCTCCGCTTTCCTTTGTTTTCGTAGCGGTCTGTCCAGCCGTGCAAAAGCCCGTTGCAGAGTCTGTCCGTGTACTCGGTTCCCAGCGGCGCAAGGGCTGCGCGGCAGAGTTCCACCGCTTCTTCGTACGGCGTGCACATTTTTACGCTTTTTACGAGCGGAACGTATACGTCATAATGGCGCAATTCCTCTACGCCTAAAATGCGGCCGCGCAATTCGTAATATTTATGGAGCGTTCCAAGATTTTCATGAACGGTGTCGATTAAGTTTTTGTACACGCTGACCGGAACTTTGTCGCGAAACAAAGCCTTTTCAACGCAGGACGAATAGCCGCGCGCGCGCATTTCAAACACGTCGTCGTTCACTTGACCTGAGTAAAGGGATGCAAGCGTGTGTTGATGACTTTCAAACGCGGCGTAAAACTTTTTGTAGGCGTTTTCGCGGACACTGCGGTCAGGATTATCCAAAAACACACTGAATGTCGACTGCGTAAGCTGCTGCTCCTCGCCGTTTACGTTCACGGTGCCGAAAACCATGTCGGTATTCGTGAGGGCGGAAAACGCTTTGTCCGCCGTTCCCGCGCTTTCGCTTTGCAGCGAGAGAATGCGCTCTTCTTTTTCGCTTAAAATATGCTCTTTAAGGCGCAACAGTTTTTGGATAAATATTCGGTAATCATCGAATTCAGATTTTTCTATCCACGCGCGGATTGTTTCATCGGGAATCGCCTGCAATTCCGGCGAAAAAAAACTGGTTTCCGCGCTGAACTTCGTG
Source organism: uncultured Treponema sp. (assembly GCA_963548875.1). Taxonomy (GTDB): domain Bacteria; phylum Spirochaetota; class Spirochaetia; order Treponematales; family Treponemataceae; genus Treponema_D. Next base: position 3,964 of record CAUUVZ010000065.1, read on the forward strand.
TACGCCATCTGTGCGCGCCCCACTTTGTCGAGCGAGGCGGCATTGCTTTCGTCGGCGGAAAACTGCAAGCCTGCATAATTGTAAACTGCTTCAAGATTTTTATCCGCTTCTTCCAACGCTTTCAGTGCCGCAAGCAGTTTTTCAGGCGACTGTCCAAGCGTTCCCTTGCACGCCGCCACTGTTTTTGTCAGCCCGTCTTGATTTTTCAACGCGGCTTCCCACTCATCATCATGCGCAAACAGGGAAGATAAATCCCACGTATCGCTTTTATTAACGTCTTTTCTTTCAGGAATAGTTTTTGTAGCCATGCCGCATTATAGTAAGAACGGAAAAAGTTATTCAAGCATAATGAACACTCTCTATTCCTACGAAGTACAGTCCAATCCCATAGAAGACAGCATTTGACGGTCATGGGCTATAGTATATCCGGCAGTAGTAAGATAATTTCCGCTTATCGCCGCATTCGCGCCGCTTAAAAATGCCGCGCGCCCATTGTCTTTCAGAATACGTCTGCCGCCGGCAATTCTGATATATTTTTCGGGATTCAAAAATCTGAAAATCGCTATAGTACGAAGAATATCGTCTTTTTCCAAAGGTTTTTCGTCTTGAAGAGGAGTGCCGCTTATTGCAGTCAGAATATTGACGGGAATAGAAACTACGTTTAACTCGGAAAGCGTAAGCGCCATGTCAATTCGATCTTGCCATGTTTCGCCCATGCCGATAATTCCGCCGGAACAGACGGAAAGCCCCGCTTTTTGAGCCGCTTTTATTGCGTTAATTTTATCTGAAAATGAATGACTTGTACAAATGTGCGGAAAAAAGCGTTCGGAAGATTCAAGATTGCAGTGATAGTTCGTTACACCGGCAGCTCGAAGTCTTTCAAATTGTGAAAAACTTAAAAGCCCCATCGAAGCACAAAGTTTTATTTTGTACTTACTGCGGATTTCCCGATACGCACAGAGCGACTGTTCAAAATCCTCTCCTGAAAGTGCTCTGCCGGACGTTACAATCGAAAAACGCTTTGCACCTTCCAGCTCATTTAATGCAGCTTCTTCAACGATGTTTTTAATTGGAAGAAATCGATGCACAGTACAGCCGGAATGACTCAAGGCACTCTGCGTACAAAAGCGGCAATTTTCACTGCAAGCACCGCTCTTTCCGTTGATAATCGTACAAATATCGATTTTATTTCCGCAGAGTTCCGCTCTGATATGATTAGCGGCTTCGCAAAGTTCCTGTAAATTGCACGTTATAAAAAAATCAAGTCTGTCGTGTTTTGAAAATCTTTTTCCGTTTATAACATCTCTAGCAAGCCGTGCAATATTCATAACCGGATAGTAAGAAGAAGACGAAAGATTGTCAACCTATACAACGAGAATTGTTTACAAATTTTTGCAAGACGCGTAAAATTCTTCCGGCAGTAAACGATTAAAGCCTGTCGAGAACTTTTTCCGACTCATTCATTAACGACTGAGAGAGCGTATTGTCCGGCAGATAAGGTAAAAGCCTTTGCAAATCCGCAAAAACTTTCAGAATAAGTTCTCTACCGTAAAGTTTATCATCGACATTCGGCATTTCATCAATCATTCCGTGCATAATATCGGTTTTTCTCAGTGCCTTTGAAGTTATGAGCAATCCGGGTTTTCCCGATAGACGTGCAATAAGATAATCAAGCAAAAGCCGGGCATGACTGCACAAAAAGTCATGTTTCTTTTCATCGGGAAGAATATCGCCCATTGCACGAAGCCGTTTAAACAGCGCAATTTCGCGCTCGTATTTTCTCGCTTCGTCTTTATTTTCAAGAATTCTTCCGATAATCGGGAGCATTTTTGAAACCTGTTCCATGAACTCGTTATAAGATGAATCGGCAAAAGATGATTTATCTTTTTCGTCGGTAAGATTTTCCGTAATTTCGCTGATATATTTTTGAGCCGCATCTGCAGACTGTGCCGAATCGGCTGCTTTTTGTGCCGCACCCCACGCCTTTTCAGCAGCGTTTACGGCTTTTTCAGCATTTGCGGCAGTTTCTTCTGCGTCGGAAGCGGCTTTACCGGAATCGTCCTGTTCGGTTTCATCTGAAATATTTGTATCATCAAAAGATGAATCTTCTTCCGGCTCAATAACAGCCGCAGAATCCTCATCCGCAGAATTTATTTCACCTTCCGTAGAATTATCTTCTTCAAGGTTCTCACAAACAGGCTCTTGAGAAATATTTTCATCAGGCAAAGATTTTTCTTTATCGTCGGAAATTGGATCGTCTCCGGAAGAAGAATTTTCAGCCTGTTCGTTCATAATTTTTTGCGCGGCATCTGCGTACTGAGCTGCATCCGCAGCAAGTTGAGCGGCATTCCATGCTTTTTCAGCCGCGCTCTCAGCCTTTTCCGCTTTTTCGGAGACTTCGCGTAAAGTTTTTTCAAGACGAGCGGCATCTTCGCTTGACAGACCGGAATTCGCAGGTGCGGCTTCCGGCGGAAAAGATTTCTGCGGTGCATAAGATTTTTCCATATCGGCTGCCGGCTCTTGATATTTATCGGCGGACTCGGAAGAAGGATTTTTCCGCTCAACAGGAGCAGCTTTTTCTTTTGCTAAAGTTTTTTCAGACTGCTCTGCAGCAGGAGCAGTCTCCGCGCCGGAATCGGTTTCGGCCCCTTCACCGGGAGCTGCATAAGATTCGTCTTTAGAATCCGAAAAATCTTCGTCCGTATTATCCGCAGCATTTACATCATCTTCGGATTTTTTATCACCGGAAAGATCAGCTCCGACGGAATTCGTATTTCCATCTTCATTATTTTCGGAATTGCCTGCGTTTTCCGGCTCCTGCTTATCATCGTCGGCTGATATAAAATCATCTTCCGGCGTTTTATCACGAACATCATCTTCATCTTCAAGCAGCTGTTCGGGAAATCCGTTTTCATCCGTTGAATCAGGCTCGGGGATTTCAAGCAAATTTTCAGATTCTTCCGGAGGAACATCGAAATCGAATATTATAGGCTCCTCCGCTTCTGCAAGAGTCGGCTCCTGTTCTTCAATCGGTTCTTCCGGTTTTTGCATTTCGATCACGTATTTATCCAAATCTTCACGGTCGGACTGTGCCAACGCATCCCGCTCGCGTTTCAGTTTTTCATCGGCGATAAGAGCTTCAACACGAGCACTACTTTCTTTTGCGGCAAAATTGGCGGAATCGATACCGGCAGCCTCTTCATAATTTTTAAGAGCCGTTTCGGAATTTCCGCGCCCCTCTTCAATCTCGCCGGAAAGCAGCCACGCCGACGTATTCTTGGGATTTCTTACGATAAAAGAATCTATATATTCGGCAGCTTCATCGAGTTTGCCTATCTGTTTATATCTCCGCGCCGCATTTATAAGATAATCCGTATAAGAAGAATCCATAGATTCTATTTTTGAATAGAATGCTTTTGAGTTTTCAGGGCGATTAACGCAAATCGAATACTGTCCGCCCAAATCAAGAAAACGCACATCGTCCGGAATTTTCGCTTGCAAAGACTTCAATCGCTCTCCGGCAGCATCGAATTTTTTGGCAGACAACAATGTTCTTACTGTCTGCGCCTTTAAATCAATATCCTCCGAATTGTTTTCTTCCGCCTGCATTGCGGCTTCAACAGCTTCTCCGTTTTTTCCGCTTTTTTCGTAAGTTTTCGCTATGCAAGAAAGAATTTTTGCGGAATTCGGCGCAAGTTTACGGGCTTTTTCAAGATTTTCTTCCGCTTTGGAATAATTATCCTGCTGCAAGAATATCCGTCCGAGCAGACAATATAAATCGGACTTGTCGGGATGCAATGCAACGGCATTTTGAACAAGCGAAACAGCCTCCGCAGTGCGATGCAACTTTAATAGCAATTTAGCATAGGCTTTTACGGCATCTTTCCAGCCCGGTTTTGCGCGCAAAGCGGATTCATATGAAGAAATGGCTTCTCCATCGTTTCCGGTTGCTTCATAAGCCTTTGCAAGATTGAATTGAAGAATAGGATGATTCGGATCGACTTGCAAACCCAATCGGTAAATGGAAACCGCTTTTTCATAATCTTTTTGACGGGCATAAATCGCCCCCAAATGATTGTATGCAAGAACATCCGTAGGATTGTCATTTATAACGGATTGAAAGCAATCAATAGCTTCCGCATCCTTACCCATCGATTTATATGTGAATCCCAGATTGTATTGAATTGCGGCTCGGTCTTTTCCTATCTCAAGCGCGCGGTTCAAATATTCGATGGACTTATCGTATTCTTTTATGCGCCGGCAAATTCCGCCCATAGTATTAAGAGCGTCTTCATTATCGGGATCAAGTTCTATAATTGTTTTAAAATAAGCGAGGGCTTTTTTATCCTGTCCCGCCTTTATATAAAGATTACCGATTTCGCTGAGCAAACCGATGTTTTCCGAATCATCTTGAACAAGCGAATTATAAAGTCTAAGCGCAAGCTCAAAATCACGAGCAATCACGGCATTTCTTGCCCTCTTTAAAACAATTTCCTTTTCTTCCATAAATAAAACCCAACTTTCTATTTTATTGTTTCTATTTTACTGAAGGACGCGCGTAAACTTCTTTTGAAAAATCTCCGCGTATCTTTTCATCCGCTTTTGACCATGCGGCAACCGCAAAATAATAAATACTTCCGTTCTTTAATCCGGTTACAGTATAACTTGTTGCGTCTCCTACGTTAATAGGAGATGCTCCTTCTTTTGCGGAACGACCGAGATATTCGCCGGGTTTTGTGCCGTAATATATGTAATAGCCGCCGGAAGATTCATCGACGGAATGAGTCCATGTAAGAGTAACCTGCCCGTTTCCTGCCGTTGCTTTTACTTTTAAAGGCGGCATGGGAGGAGGAAGCGGCGTGTAATTTAAATCGATTTGAGTTATAGAAGGAGTAATTTTTCCGGCACCGTCAGGAAATAATTCTGCCGCAATCTGAAAATACGCTCCGTTTACCCCGCTGATTTTTTCTCCGGCTTTTACAGGCAGCCATTCGGGAGAATTTTCCGTCCAACCGAAATAATTATCGCCGGCTCTTACATAAAACTGGACGGCGGTCTGCTCAGGAATATTTGTTTCTGCATTGATTGAATTTAAAACGGAACCGGGCTGAACATAAATCGGTTTCGATTCAATGCGCCCGCCTGAAACATTGTAAACGGAACGGGCAAATGCGTCCTGCTGTTCGGAATCAACATATTTTTTTATGTCGTAATAACTGCGCCTAATCCTGAAATCGTCAATAAGTCCCGTATAATTACTGCAAATTTCAAGGTCGGCAGGAACGCCTATAACAGCCGGATTTACGGTACCGTCTTCCGTTCCTGTATCGGTAATGTATTCAACATATTCCAAAAGTCCGTCTACACGGTATTCCAAAAGCCCGTTTTCTTCCTGAAAGACAATTGTGTGATGAGACCATTTATTCGGAATCAAGTTTGTGCGCCCTTCTATAACTACGTCGCCGCCGTTCCGTATAAAACCGTCGAAAATATTTGTAAATACGCAAAAAAGTTTGTTTCGGTAAAAATATACGTTTATAACTTGGTATTCGAGAGAACCCAGTATATTACGCGAAGACCGCCAGTTTACAACAGTTTCTCCGTTGTCGATAACGGCAGGACAAAGCCAAAAATCAATTAAAAATGAACCGGCGGGTCCCGATCTCCCGAGAAAGCTCGTATTATTTCCCATGAGCTTTATACCGTCTCCCTGTCGGCGGCTTAAACCGGCAGTCTTTCCTCTAACGGTACGCTTTGACGGATACAAATTATTTTCAATAATTTTATAATTTCCGGCTTTATCGACAAATGTTCCGCCTTCAAAATCCAAAAGCAAATCCGTATCCGTTGTTTTTCCGCTTGAATTGGAAGCAAGTTCAAGGCATTTATAACCGAATCGTCCTTGTCCGGTTGTTACTCCGTTCAAGGAATCTACATCATTCCAGCCGCCTTTACCGCCTAAAACATAGGTTTCGGCAAACGCTGCGGAAAAAGCGGAAATCAAAAGAATAAAAATAATTTTTTTGTTACAATAACGTTCAGTATTCATAATGACAAACGCAAATACAGTCCGTGAAAGTTTACATCAGACCGCATTAAAAGCTCCGTCCTCCAGCGGTGTTTACCTTTGGCGTGATTCCAAAGAAAACATAATCTATGTGGGCAAGGCTAAAAATTTAAAGCACCGTCTTGCCTCTTATTTTGCAGGCAACAAGGATATAAAAACCCGGCTCCTTGTTTCCAACGCAAAGTCAATTGAATATATCACAACAGCAAATGAATACGAAGCATTCTTGCTGGAAAATAATCTGATAAAAAAACACAGTCCGCGTTACAACATAAATCTGAAAGACGGAAAATCTTATCCCGTGCTTAGGATTACAAACGAAGATTTTCCCCGCCTTTTCAAAACCAGAAATATTATCCGCGACGGTTCAACATATTTCGGTCCCTATCCGGATGCAGGCGCACTCGATCAATTTGTAGATGCACTGTTTCGAATCTATCCGATAAGGCATTGCAAGACACTAAAAAAACGGGATTCTCCGTGTCTTTACTATCATATAGGACAATGCAGCGCACCTTGCTGCGGAAATATATCAAAAGATTCTTACAATGAATTTTTCGGCGAAATCTCCTCTCTCCTTGAGGAAAAAGGAGATGCGGCTCTTTCTAAAATACGGGACGCAATGAAAAAAGCGGCGGACGACTTGAACTTTGAAAAAGCTGCACGATTGCGGGACGGACTTAACGCTTTTTCCGTAATGCAGAATCAAAATATAGTAGAAAGTTTTGACGAAAATGATCGCGACTATATAGCTCATGCGCGCGAAGGAGAACTTGTAAGTTTTACAGTGCTTAAAATACGCGGAGGAAAACTTATCGGTCGCGACAATCACCGTGTTATAAGCTGCAACGAAGATGACGAGCTTACGGCGGAGTTCATCCGCGCGTACTACACGGAAAAAGAAGATGTTCCGCCGCGCATTTACGTTCCGACCCGCGCCGCAGTCGAATTTTTGAAACAGTGGATTGAAGAATCTCTGAAATGCAATACGGATATCGTATTAGTCGGAAACGGTATTGAAGGCGCACGGATTCATCATGCCGCGATGAATATGGCGTTTGAAAACGCGCGGGAAGACATTATCCGCCGTCTCCGCGAACGCGGCGATATTCCTGCGATGGAAGAATTGCAAAAACTGCTGGCTCTCCCGCGCCTGCCCGTCCGTATAGAAGGATTCGATATAGCACACATCGGCGGAAAATTTCCCGTCGCAAGTCTTATCAGCTTTTACAACGGCAATCCCGACAAAAAAAATTACCGTTATTTCCGCCTAAAAACAACGGACGGAATCATCGACGACTTTGCATCCATGCGCGAAGCAACATCCAGACGCTACACAAGGCTTTTAAATGATAACGCGGAATTACCCGATTTGATTTTAATCGACGGCGGAATAGGACAAGTTAACGCGGTTCAAGGTGTGCTTGAGTCGCTGGGGCTGGACATTCCGATTGCGGGACTTGCCAAACGCGACGAAGAAATTTGGAGACCTTCTGCAAGTGCGCCTATATGTCTGCCTAAACGCAGCGACGCACTCAGACTTTTGCAGCGTGTCCGCGACGAAACTCACCGCTTTGCAACCGGCCGCAATCAGCGTCTGCGCACAAAAGAAAACACCGTCAGCATATTCCTTGAAATCACCGGAATCGGGGAAAAACGTGCGCGGACGCTTACACGCGCTTTTACATCTCTTGAAGACCTTACAGCCGCCGCACCGGAAAAAATTGCGGAAGTCCTTAATATATCGGAAACAGAAGGCATACGCATTCTTTCGGAAGCAAAAACACTGCTTGCGGCGCGTAAAGAAAAACAGGAAACACAGCGAAAGTCTCTGCAAAGCGCAGGCACAACTCCGCAGACCGCCGCCGAAGCGCAGTATATAAAAGACCTTGCAGCTTCAGCACTGGCGGCGGCGGAACGCACGGAAACTTACAGCGCAGACTCGGAATGAACGCTTATTAATTGCCCAAATGTCGAGTTTTGAAAAAACTCGACATTTTCCAACTCTTTCCGGCTCCAATAAAATGAAGAGTTTTGAAATAAACATCGTTTATGCGTAGGAGAAGTTCCGGCAGCGTGCCGTTTCGAGCTAAAAGCTCGACTGCGGCTAAGCGGACGTAACTTCTCCGAAAGCTCAGCAAAGTTTTTCAAAACTCGAAATTAAGGGTAATTGAATAATTCAGCTGCCGTTGACAAATACTGAATGCAAAGTTATCTTTAGCGCATTCGTGCGTCGGACGAGGCTGAAATCACCATGTTTTCTTTTACACTGCATGGTTTCGCGTTCACCGCATAAATCAAATTTCAAATAGAATACAAGACAGGTACTTAAAATGGCTCAAGATGAAAAACTCCAGACTATAAGACACAGCTGCGCTCACGTAATGGCGGAAGCGATAAAAAAACTTTATCCGGGAACAAAAATTGCGATAGGACCTGCAATCGATAACGGTTTTTACTACGATTTTGATTTTCCGCCCGATGTAAAATTTTCGGAAGAAGACTTTCCTGCGGTGGAAAAAGAAATGCGTAAGATATTGGCAGGAAATCACGACTTTGTCCGCCGCGAGCTTTCCAAGCAGGAAGCACTTGAACTTTTTAAAGATGAGCCTTACAAGGTCGAATTGATAAATAATCTGCCGGACGACGAGAAAATCACATCGTACACGCAGGATACATTTACCGATCTTTGCCGCGGGCCTCACGTCGCGAATACAAAAGAAATAAATGCGCAGGCGTTCAAGCTGGACAAAGTTGCAGGGGCGTATTGGCGCGGAGATTCCGGCCGCCCTATGCTTACGCGCGTTTATGCGCTCGCGTTTGAAAAGCCTAACGACTTAAAAGCCTATCTTACAATGTTGGAAGAAGCTGCAAAGCGCGACCACAGAAAACTTGGAATCGAAATGGACTTATTCCATCTTGACCCCGAAAATCCCGGACAGATTTTCTGGCACCCGAACGGCTGGTCAGTCTATACAACGCTGCAGGAATATATGCGCCGTAAACTCCGTGCCGACGGCTATCTTGAAGTAAATACGCCCGCAGTAATGCCGCGAACGCTATGGGAACGCTCCGGTCATTGGGGACATTATCAGAAAAATATGCTTATCACGGAGAGTGAAAAGCGCATTTTTGCAATCAAACCGATGAATTGTCCGGGCGCAATCGAAATATTTAAGACACGGACACGCTCTTATAAAGACTTACCTATGCGGCTTGCGGAATTCGGGCACTGCGTCCGCAACGAGCCGAGCGGCACTTTGCACGGAATCATGCGTGTGCGCGGTTTTGTTCAGGATGACGCACATATTTTCTGTACGGAAAATCAAATCGAAAGCGAAGTCGCAAAGTTTTGCCGCCTCCTGCTCGACGTATACAAGGATTTCGGATTCGATAAAAATCTGCTCGTAAAACTCAGTACAATGCCGGATGATCATGTCGGCGACGAAGAAACATGGCACCACGCGGAAAACGCTCTTGCGGCAGCGTGCAAATCGGCAGGAATGCAGTACGAACTTCAGCCTAAAGAAGGCGCGTTCTACGGACCGAAACTTGAGTTTACGCTGATTGACGCTCTCGGACGGCAGTGGCAGTGCGGAACCATTCAGCTTGACTACCAGCTTCCCGGCTCGGAGCGTCTGAATGCCGAATACATTGGAAGCGACAATCAAAAGCATAATCCCGTAATGCTTCACAGAGCGGTCTTAGGCTCTCTTGAACGCTTTTTAGGCATCCTTATAGAAAATTATTCGGGTGCGCTGCCGGCGTGGCTTCACTTTGAGCAGGCGGCAGTTGTTCCGATTTCGGAACGCTTTAACGACTATGCAAAAACCGTAACGGAATCTCTAACCGCTGCAGGAATCAGAGCAAACGCATATCTGTCCGATGAAAATATGCGCAGTAAAATAAAGTTCATCACAAAAGAGCATAAAACGCCTTATATTTTGATACTCGGAGAAAAGGAGCAGGAGGAAAAAACCGTTACCGTGCGCTTCAGACAATTAAGCGGCTTGGAGCAGAAAACTTTCGCCGCCGAAGACTTTATCGATTATGTATCGAAAAAGAACATATCGCACGACACAAAAGATTAAAGAAATAGAAACGTTCCTATGACTATGAAAACCGTTCCGGCAAGTGTTTTGACGGACGGTTTTTCGTGCAGCAGCAAATATGCAAGGAAGACCGTAAATATGATACTTAGCTTGTCGAGCGGCGCAACTTTAGAAACTTCGCCTATCTGAACCGCCTTAAAATAGCAAAGCCACGATAATCCTGTCGTTACACCCGATAAAATTAAAAAAATCCAGTTTTCTTTCGTAAGATTTTTTATTCCGCCCGCAGTGCCGTTCATGGCAACGACAGCCCAAGACAATGCAAGAACCGCAATTGTTCTTAGTGCCGTTGCAAGTGACGAATCGATATTTTTCATTCCGATTTTTGCAAGAATCGATGTAAAAGCTGCAAAAATCGCCGACAGCAAAGCAAAAACTTTCCACATGGAATCGGTATATACCGCAAAGCCCGATTCGTCAAGGCAAGAACGATTATTCAAACATATTTCTCGTAATTTCTTGCATTATCTTAAATACGGCTATAAAATGATTTTATCAGCGAAATACAGGAGAGGTTGACACAAATGAGAGAAATCAATACTTTACCCCCCCCCCCCCCGATTTTTG
>CAUUVZ010000066.1:0-14503 GCA_963548875.1 uncultured Treponema sp.
ATCCGCAGTTGAGTGTAAGAATAACCATAAAAAACCTTCAAAATATAATTTCGAAAAATTATATTCGTATTCCCCCTATTATTCAACTTAAAGACAAAAGCGAATTGCATTGTCCCTATCTACGATAATCGCTAGAATACGGGACATCCGCGGAGGGCGGACAATTTTACAAAATCAGAGATTTTTATGCACAAACTTTTATCGGAACTGCTGCCGACATTCGCTCATCAGGCAACGGCGGCGGACGGAATTACGGCAATCGGCGATGAGGACATAGGCGGCATTGAAATTACGGACATCGTTTTTGATTCGCGGGCGGTGCGCGACGGCTCGCTTTATTTTGCGCTGCCCGGAACGCATATCGACGGCAGCAACTTTATTCCCGAAGCGATTAAAAACGGAGCGGCCGCTGTCGTTTTTCAAGGTGAATTGAAACGGGACATCTGCTTAAAGGCGGCAAAAGAAGCTGCAAAACGCAATCTTGAAGACGCGCTTTTGCGCGGACAGGACACGGAGGACGGACTTACCTGTTTTCCGGCATTTATAAAAGTCGAAAATGCCCGTTTTGCCATGTCTCCGGTCAGCGCGGCGTTCTACGATAATCCCTCAAAAAAACTTGCAATCGTCGGAGTTACGGGAACGGAGGGCAAGAGTTCGACGGTCTCGTTTATTTGGCAGCTTTTACGCCTTTCCGGTAAAAAAGCGGGCTTTATTTCGACAGTGGAATATTCATTCGGCGGAGAAGCAGTTGCCAATCCGGAGCACCAAACCACGCCGGAAGCCCCGATAATTCAGCATCATCTTGCCGAAATGGTCAAAAACGGCTGTGAATACGCGGTTGTCGAGTCGTCCTCTCACGGACTTTCGGAAAAAACGAACCGGCTCGGCGACGTGCTTTTTGACTGCGGCGTATTTATGAACGTTACGCTTGAACATTTGGAATTCCACAAGACTTTTGAGCAATACCGAAGCGACAAAGCAAACCTTTTCCGCGCACTGGATAAACACGACCACGAAAAGTTCATCGGCGGAAAACCGGCCTGCATAAATTCTATCGGTGTTGTAAACCTTGAAGACCCGTCTGCACAATATTTTATCGAATCGACACACAAGCACGTCTACGGTTTTACGACAGACGGACTTGCCGGAAAAGCCGCCGCACAAACCGGAGCGGATGCAATTCCTCTTCCGCCGATTCCGGAAGGAATGCGGTATATGCGCGCGCAAAATATTGCTGCGGCAAGTAACGGTCTTGATTTTAAAATTGAAACGGACGGAGAAGATGCCGTTTTCCGCGCGGAAGACGATCCTGCATTTCCGCACACGTACAAACACATTCCCGTGCGCGTGCCGTTTGCAGGCGCATTTAATGCGTACAACATCATGGCGGCACTTATTGCAGTCAGTGCTCTGACAGAAAAATCATTCGAAGAGCTTTCTCGCCTTGTGCCGTCTTTGAACGCAATAAAAGGGCGCATGACGGCGATTGACGCGGGGCAGCCGTTTGAAGTCATCGTGGACTATGCGCACACGCCCTCGTCGTTTGAAACGATTTTTCCGCCGGTGAAAAAACGCTGCGCCGGAAAAATGATTGCGCTTTTCGGAAGCGGCGGCGAGCGCGACTTAACGAAACGCCCGCTGCAGGGGCAAATAGCCGCAAAGTTCTGCGACACAATCATTTTGACGGACGAAGACCCGCGCGGAGAGGACTCCGTTGAACTTTTGCAGATGATTGCCGAAGGCGCACACAAAGAAGGCAAACGAACGGGCGAAGATTTATTCATCATTCCCGACAGAAAAAAAGCGATTCGACAAGCGTTTAAATCGGCGCATAAAGGCGACATAGTGCTCCTGCTCGGCAAGTCTCACGAAAACAGCATTATCTACAAAGACTACGTTATGCCCTACGACGAAATCAGCGAAGCGAAAACCGCGCTTTCGGAGATGGGATTTACGCAAAACAAGATGTAGCTACGCTTGATTTCAAATTTTATGAGCTCAAGTAAATATTCTTCTAAGGCAAGCCTTAAACCTTTTTTTTCTCACAAGGGAGGACGGCGGACGGAAGAACGGGACGTAAAACACACAACAGGTTCGCCGTCTGCGGAGGGAAACACCGGGAATTTCTAAAATTGATGTTTTAGGCACTTAAATATATAATCGGCGGAGCGGAACCGGAAAATCTTATGGAAACCGCAACAATTTTTAGGAGAAATATGTCCGTTCTGTCCGATATCGCCGCTGAAAATTATTTAAAATCAATCGTAAAAGCCTGTGCCGCAAGGGATAAAGATACGCTTACTACGGGGGAAGTTGCAAAATTACTGTCGGTAACTCCCGGCACTGCAACAATGATGATAAAAAAACTCGAAAAAGACGGATATCTCGAATATAAAAGTTATCACGGCTGCAAACTTACGGAAAAAGGCAGTTTGTACGGTCTTTCCGTCTTACGCAGACATAGAATTTTGGAAACCTTCCTCAGCAGATTTTTCGCCATGACCGGCAAAGAAATTCACGAAGAAGCCGAACAAATGGAACATTCGGTTTCGGAGAAATTGATTGACTTAATGGACGAATATCTTAATTATCCCGAAAGAGATCCTAACGGAGCTCCTATCCCTAAAAAAAATCAAAACAGTTTCATATCCGATATTCCGCTTTCTTTTGCGCCGGAAAAAGAGTTTTACAAAATAGTGCGGCTCGCAGGTTCTACGGAGCAAAATCAATATTGTATCGATTTAGGATTAAAAGAAGACTGTAAAATTCTCGTTGAGGAAAAACGTCATGAAATAGGAATTGCACTTCTGAAAACCGAAACGAATATGCAAATCAAATGCCCGCTTATAATGCTTGACGTAATTCACATTGAAAAGCGCAAATAAACGATTTTTAAAACGATTTCAGCTAAAAACATTAAAACAAAACCAGACGGAAACGATCTTGTTCCGTCCGGTCAACCGGCAAACGTTTAGTGAGACGAATCTCTTAAAACTTCTTCTCCGTAACCGCCGTTTAACGGCATCGGGAAATTCGTTGTCGTTTCCGCTCTCATAACACGGATACCGCGTATTCCCGCTTCTCTTGCAGCAAGAATATCGTCATCGCTGTCCCCGTAATGCAACTGACTCTTACAGTTAATGATATGGAAAGTTTTGTCGTATTGAGTCTTTTCTTTGTATTTCGGATCGCGATAATAAATCGGCTTCATATTTTTGATTCCGAACGTATCGCGGATTATCTCGGCGCATTTATCCAGCTTATCCCATTTATATCCTTTCGGACCCGTTCTTCCGGTAATAAATATAACTTGATCTCCGCGCTCCTGATGCATTTTTATAAGCGCGCGTCCCGACTCTTTCGGAATCGAATAAGCGTCCGCACCTTTGGAAGCAAAATCCCAAAATGCTTGATTCTTCAAATAATCGAAAGAATCCGGCGAATATTTATTTTTTCCGTAATAAAAAACGGGACTTGAAACAAGAATCGTGTCGTCAATATCAAAGCTGACAATCATCGGCGGAACACCCTCAAGACTTTTTCTTATGTCTTCAACCGTAACCCAGTTGACGTTTTTCTGAGTATCGCGCTCCCAAGTTGTAAAACCCTCATGCGTGTACGGAACTTTCGGCCCCGCCGCACTTACTCCGGCACAAACAAAAAGTGCAACCAACGCTGCGGAAAACAGCTTTTTCAATGTTTTAATCATAAAGTTAACTCCTTAAGTAGGTATTTTACCAGAATAAACCGCATAATATCCGTTGTCAAACAAAAAACACACGGGAAAAGCATAAACGCAAAACTCTTAAATTTCAGGGCGCAACCGTATTCTACAACCGGCTATCCGCTCCAACGGCTTATCAGCCTTTTCCGCTTCTATCCGGCGCAGGTGGAATATACGTCCGTTATCGGTTTTCCGACGACACAACCGGTTTATCGCACGCCTACCTACCGCAGTTACGCGCCGGTCGTGCAAGGAAGTTTTTGTACTAGTGCGCTTAACGCGCACTGTAAATCCGGCGCAGACAGGATATACGTCCGTTATCGGTTTTCCGATGACATAACAGGTTTATCGCACTCCTACCTACCGCAGTTATGCGCCGGTCGTGCAAGGAAGTTTTTGTACTAGTGCGCTTAACGCGCACTGTAAATCCGGCGCAGACAGGATATACGTCCGTTATCGGTTTTCCGATGACATAACAGGTTTATCGCACTCCTACCTACCGCAGTTATGCGCCGGTCGTGCAAGGAAGTTTTTGTACTAGTGCGCTTAACGCGCACTGTAAATCCGGCGCAGACAGGATATACGTCCGTTATCGGTTTTCCGATGACATAACAGGTTTATCGCACTCCTACCTACCGCAGTTATGCGCCGGTCGTGCAAGGAAGTTTTTGTACTAGTGCGCTTAACGCGCACTGTAAATCCGGCGCAGACAGGATATACGTCCGTTATCGGTTTTCCGATGACATAACAGGTTTATCGCACTCCTACCTACCGCAGTTATGCGCCGGTCGTGCAAGGAAGTTTTTGTACTAGTGCGCTTAACGCGCACTGTAAATCCGGCGCAGACAGGATATACGTCCGTTATCGTTTTTCCGATGACATAACAGGTTTATCGCACGCCTACCTACCGCAGTTATGCGCCGGTCGTGCAAACCGGATTCGACAACCGCTTCTCTTGCGTCTTAACCGGCATATCGGATTGTAAATAAACGGATTTTAAATTACTATGCGGACATGAAAATCAAAACGCTTTCAGAAGAATTGTCATCGGAAACATATCCCGGTCGCGGAATAATAGTCGGCAAAACGGCGGACGGGAAATATGCGGCTGTAGCATATTTTATCATGGGGCGAAGTGAAAACAGCCGCAATCGCATTTTTATCGAAAGCAACGACGGAATCAGTACGGAAGCATTTGAGCCCGCAAAACTAAAAGATCCGAGTCTTATAATTTACAACCCTGTACGTGTTTTAAAAGGCAAAATAATAATAACAAACGGCGATCAAACGGACACGATTTATGACGGATTGCAAAAAGGCCTTTCGTTTTCGAAAGCACTTGAATCCCGCACATTTGAGCCGGATGCGCCGAATTACACGCCGCGTATATCCGCATTGGTAAATGTAGAAAACGGAACTTTCAATTTCCTCTTTTCCATATTGAAAAGCGATGCCGGCAATCCGGCGCACTGCGAAAGATTTACGTTTTTTTACGAAACTCCGCAAAACGGAGAAGGCCGTTTTATTCACACTTATATGCGAGACGGCAATCCGCTGCCGAGTTTTGAGGGCGAACCTAAAAAAGTTGAAATTTGCAGCGATATCGACGATTTTACCGATACGATTTGGAAAAATCTTAATGAAGACAACAAAATATCGCTGTTTACCGGATTTATAGAAATTAAAAGCGGTAATCTTGAATCAAGAATCGTAAACAAAAACTAAGGCGTTCCGTATCTCCGAAAACCTGCGATTATTGCTTGCAGGCGAAAAAAACGGATTTACGGAAGCCGATTTTTTTACGGTAGACTTAGGTCAATGCACCGAAATACATCGAATCGATAAAATCGGTTCTTCACTGCCCGCATAAAGCGCAAAGTCCGCCGTAAAAATCAAAATTCTAGTGATGGAACAGCCGTATCCCCGTAAAAGCCATCGCGATATCGTACTTGTCGCAGGCAGCTATTACATCGTCATCGCGAATCGAACCGCCCGGCTCCGCAATCACGGTTGCACCGGAACGATGTGCTCGCTCTATATTATCGCCGAACGGAAAAAACGCGTCGGAACCTACTGCAACGCCGGAGTTTTTTGCAATCCACGCGTTTTTTTCTTCAACCGTAAACGGCTCAGGCTTCACTTTGAATATTTTTTGCCAGTTCCCGTCACGCAAAAGCTCGTCCGATTCGTTTCCGATATAAACGTCTATGGCATTGTCACGCTCGGGGCGTTTAATTCCGTCTAAAAAACTGAGATTCAACACTTTCGGGCATTGTCTCAGCTGCCAATTATCCGCCTTTTGACCTGCAAGCCGCGTGCAATGAACCCGCGATTGCTGTCCTGCTCCGATCCCTATTGCCTGACCGTCTTTTACATAACATACACTGTTTGACTGCGTGTACTTTAAGATAATCAACGCAATTATAAGATTTCGCCTGTCTTCGGCGGAAAGAGTTTTGTTCTTCGTAACGATATTTTTAAGGCAGTCATTATCAATCTTTATAAAGTTATGCGCTTGTTCAAACGTAATGCCGAATACCTGCTTTTTTTCGGATGCGGGAGGCACATAATCTTTGTCGATTTTTATTATGCAATACGAGCCTTTCTTTTTCTCTTTAAGAATATTAAAAGCACAATCGCTGTACGAGGGCGCAATAATTCCGTCGGAAACTTCCTTTGAAATTAAGCGAGCAGTAGATTCGTCGCATTCATCGGAAAGCGCAATAAAATCTCCGAAAGACGACATTCTGTCCGCCCCTCGCGCCCGTGCATAAGCGCAAGCCAAGGGAGAAAGTTCAAGTCCGTCCGTGAAATATATCTTTTTAAGAACATCGGACAGTTCCGTACCAACAGCCGCTCCTGCAGGCGACACGTGTTTAAACGAAGTTGCAGCCGGAAGTCCCGTTACTTCTTTTAATTCTTTAACAAGCTGCCAGCCGTTTAGCGCATCCAGCAGATTGATAAAACCCGCTTTTCCGTTAAGTACGGTAATCGGCAATTCTCCGTCTTCCATAAAGACCCGCGCCGGAAATTGGTTCGGGTTACATCCGTATTTGAGTTCAAGTTTTTTCATGTGGTAAGAATAAAGTAAAAATGACTGCATTTCAACGGAAACGGCGGGAAATCACGGAAATCGATTTTCACACAGCATTCCGTTCCGTACTCGCATAAATCCTAATGAGTTATTATCATTAATTTCGAGTTTTATAAACTCAAAGCAAATATTTTTCTAAGACAAGCCTTAAACCTTTTTTTTCAAGGGAGGAAACCAGCTCAGAGTTCGAAGCCCGCAGTTTTCCTCCCTTGAGAACCCTCCTTCCTTGGGCACGACCAAAGGACTTGCGCCCTTTGGAATCCCAATTCTTTCATACATTTTAACTTTTTAGTTAACCTATTATGATATTTATAAAAATAGAAAAACTCTATATTCGGGTTATAGGTTGTTCCGGATAAAAATTGATTTCATTGGAGGTTTCCGCTGAATCGGACGGAAGAGAAACACGGAAATCGATTTCCACACAGCATTCCGTTCCGAGTACGCGCAATGCTCAATAATTCCCTTTCCTCCGATTATCTGGTATATTCTGCGCATGAATAAGATACGTATTTTTTCATCTGCGGCTTATATTTGCGCGGTTTTATTTTCCATAACGAATCTGCATTTTGCTGCCGACATTTCCATACTGGCATTTCCGGCAGCTTTTTTATTTACGGGACTTTCCGCCTATCTTTTATTTTTTAAACTCATTCTAAACGGCAAGCTCGGTGCATACGCAGCAGCTCAAAAAACATTGCAATATCTTCCGTTCGTGCTTCTTGCGGCATTCATCCTGCGCCGTGCCGGAAGAAACGGAACGGCATATCGGCTCGATGTGATTTCGGTAATTTTATGGTGTGCGGTTTTTATTTTATCTCAAATTGTGCTGTATTTTTTAAATGAAAAGCGGATAGAATCTTTAATTCCCGAATGGAAGGGCGTAACGGGAACAAAGAGAAAAAACAAATCCGGCACAAAACGCTTAATCTCGGAAATATTCGATTGGGTAGACGCGCTGCTTCAAGCGGTCTTTATGGTGCTTTTGATTCAAATCTTTATCGTTCAGCTTTATGTCATTCCTTCCGAATCTATGGTGCCGTCTTTCCTTGTCAAAGACCGCGTTGTCGTCTTAAAAACGTTGAGCGGTCCCAAATTTCCGCTTTCCGATGTCGGAATCCCGAACATAATGAACTATAAACACGGAGATGTCGTAGTGTTCCGAAATCCTCACTACAGTATGGACAGAAAATCCGAGATAAAAACCGTCGTATCGCAGCTCATTTATATGCTCAGTTTTACGACGATCAATTTGAATGTAGACGAACAGGGACAGCCTAAAGCGGATCCGCTTGTAAAAAGAATTTGCGGACTTGGAGGAGAACAACTTGTCATGCAAGACGGAACCCTTTATGCGCGTACGCAAAAAAGCGATATATTCGAACCCGTAGAATCCGACGAAAAATTCGCTTCGTGGAACCTTAATTCCGTTCAGGCTTCCGTAAAAAAAGACATCCGGCAAATTCCTCTTACACAAGAACAATACGATACGATGCTGGAAGTCGAAACCGTGCGGAAAAACTTTTCCGTCAACGATGCAAAAATAGAATGCAAAGCATTATCGGCAGGCTTTGCCGCGCTGCACGGTAAAGCCGTCAAAACTTCTTCAAACGTAAAGGCTTCGATTCCCTTATACGAATACGAACTTTTCAATAACATTGCCAATGTTGCAAAAAATCTCTTGTCGGCATCGGACGGAGCTTCAGTATTTTCCGCATTTATGACGGACTGGATTTCACTTCCCGTAGACGTAAGTTTTAACGGAGACCTTTATGCCGAAGCAAATTACAAACTCAATCTTATGATAAAACTTACTGCAGGCAGAATTATACTGCGGATCGCAGAGCTGAATGCGCAAAAATCCGCAAACACCGATGTTTTAGCAAACGGTGCATTGCAGGACGAATTTGAACTTGCGGAAAAATTGAATTTATATGTTATGATTTTAGACCAGCGCAATATGCCGGTTTTTCCTGCTTGCGGCGAAGACGGAAAACCCGCTTATATCCCCGAAGGTTCTTATTTTATGATGGGAGACAACCGCTTTAACTCGCTTGATATGCGTCATTCATACAGTCAAAAATCTGTACCGCTTACCGCTTCGGATCCGTATTCCGTAACGTATTACTCAAATATGTCGCCGCAATATGTGAGCAAAAAATACATATTGGGTACGACATTATTCAGATTTTGGCCTATCCCGCGCGCCGGCAGAGCAAGATAACGGCAAAATTACAGCGGACGGAAAACCGGTTAAGTCTTTTAAATAGGTTCTACCGTACGCGTGTTCCTTGATGAAAAGCGTATTGAAAAATACGACCGGAAACACTCAACGGACACGGAAGACCGCTGGAACGTAATCGGCAAGGTTGATGATGTTCTTTTTGTTGTTTATACGGAAAGAAACGAGCGAACGCGGATTATTTCCGCAAGAAAAGCAACATAAGGAGGAAAACAATGAATACTATGACAACTATGACCTTAGATGAATTAAAGAAACTTCCGCCGCTCACCGAAGCGGAAAAAAGTACAATTCGCAATGCAAAACCGACGCCGACGGAAGATTGCCCTGCAATGACAGCTGAAGACTTAAAAGAATTCCGCCCGTGGTATGCAAAGAACAAGAAGCCTGTAACAATAAACCTTGATAACGGCGCAATCTTATATTTTAAGAGCCTTGCGGAAGAAACGGGCATTTCTTACCAGAATCTTATCAATCTTTACCTTGTGCAGTGCGCAAAGGAAAAGAAAAGACCTGTATTTGTGTAAGCTTTCGTATTTTATGTTTTACCCGTATGCCTCTTTTCTGCCCGCTATCCGCAAAACCGTAACCGGAATTTTGTCATCCTCTATGTTGCAGATTATACGAAAATCGTCGACACGATGCCGCCGTAATCCCGACAGAGCTGAGCTTTTACCGGCTTTGCGCCGTAACGATTTTATTCTTGCCGATTTTAAGACAGCCTTTCATACATCTTGAACAATTCTGCGACGCACTCGCTTTCGGTCATTTTGGTGTTGAATCCGTACGCTTGCATTACAGCGTGGTCGTTTGCGCGGTACGCTTCAAGCAAGTCGGAAAAAAGAAAAACACTTTACAAATAAAGATAATAGATTTACTTGTCTTTATAAAATCGTTGATATTTATCTATCTTTTATTAGATTTTGCATCCTTCGTAATCCTATTTGTTATGAGTAATGGTTCACACAATGTGGTTTTTAACAGAGAAAGAATTGACAAACATGTACAAAAGAAATACAATTTAGATATACAAAAGAGGTGCCTTTAATGACAGTCATTCAAGGGCAATTTGAATGGGATAGCGAAAAAAAATGAAATAAACATCAAAAAGCATGGTTTCTCTTTTGAAGAAGTACTTGATGTGTTCGATGACCATTTTGCAATAGAAGCTATAGACAGAGCAAATTCGAGCTTTGAAGAAACGCGCTATAAAATTATTGGAAGGTTAAAAACACAGATTATTTTATTTGTTGTATATACCCCAAAAGACGGGCGTCAAAGAATTATAAGTGCCCGTCATGCTAACTCAAAAGAGAGGAAATTTTATTATGATGAGCTTAGAAAAAATTATTGCCGAATGTGAAAAAAATTCCGTACCTGATAATAAGATTGATTTTTCAGACATTCCGGAAATTACTGATTTTACCGGTTTTAAACCAAGATATCCTGAATATTTTAAACCTAAAAGAGAGCAAGTTTCAATTAGGTTAAGCAAATACCTTGTTGACCATTTCAGAGCAATGGGTAAGGGCTGGCAGACAAAAGTAAATGATTTTCTGATGGACGCAGTGAATAAAGGACTGCTATAAACTTTTGCCGCCGGCTATGACCGGTACGGTGTTTTCTCATTTTTTGCTGGTAAGCCCTTCATACAGCTTGAATAATTCGGCGACGCACTCGCTTTCGGTCATTTTGGCGGGAAAGCCGTATGCTTGCATTACAGCGCGGTCGTTTGCACGATGCGCTTCAAGCAGGTCGGAGAAAAGATACATTGTTTCACCGTAGAGGTCTGCAAGCGAGCTTTCAGGATATTTTGACCGTGCATCCAATATTGCCTGTGCCGTTTGCTCTATTTTTTGTCTTTGCGCATCCGTAGGATTACACCACGGAAAGTTATTGTATACGATGTCTTTTGAATAGCGGTAATCACTTTTTAAACGCCCGCAAACAGCACGCATCCACGCCATGTGGACGTTTGAGGTAAGAATGCCGAAATGGTAGAGGGTAGCATCGAGGATAATAGTTGCAGAATCTGTCGGAATTGTCTCTGAATTTAAAAATCCAATAGGAATATATCTTCTCTTCTCAGAAGAAACACGAGGTACAATTATATATGATTCAGGATTGTTTATTTCTCGAAATACAGTAGGCGTGTCGGCAAGTTTTTGCCGGTCGGAAGCTCCTTTAAGTCTATCTTGTCTACACGCTTCAATTCGTTTCATAACTTCAGGCATCGTTGTCAATTCCGTAGGACTTGCATCTACAAGCCAGAGACAGTAGCGTTTTTTATTATTGATGTATTCTTCTGCTCCCGTAAGCTTTTTTATGTACTTTACGGCATTCGGCTCTTTTTTTATAAAAGAATCATACTCTTCTGCTTCGATAATTAAGTGCCCGCCGTCAGCAGGTCTGTTTCCTGTGGTCATAAGCGGCACCATGCACAACGGTTTTGGGCGGCTTTCAACCCATGCGTTATCCGCATCAAGTAAATACGCATTGATGTTTTTTGCTTCAACGCATTGATTTTCATTTAAGAAAATCATTTTTTTCTTTTTGTTTTCAGAACAGCTAAAGCCGATTATGACACAATGGACATGAGCTTTTAGATTTGCTTCGCTGTCCCAGCGGAATGTCCGGTGTGCAAAATCAATGTGTATGCCGAATAAATCAACAAGCGGTTTCCATACGCTGACAACTTGTTCTCCTTGTGTGATCGAATTGGTAGAAACAAGTGCGCAACGGATGTCAGTTTCTTGAATATATTGGGAAGCTTTGTAATACCATGCGGAAACATAGTCTATCTTTCCGGCGGTTTTACACGGTTTGCCGTTTTTATCCAAATAGATGGAAAGCAGCGCTTCCTTTTGCTCATCGGATTGTAACCCATATCCCACAAACGGCGGATTTCCCATGATGTAATGCAATGCACTTTTTGGTACAACGCTTTCCCAGTCGAGCCGTAACGCATTGCCTTCAACGATATTTGCGTATGATTTGAGCGGCAAAAAGTCCAAGTTTCTCCCGAGTATGCGGGCGGTCTCGTTCATCATTTGGCTTTCGGCAATCCAGAGCGCGGTTTTTGCAACGACGGCGGCAAAGTCATTTATTTCGATGCCGTAAAATTGGTCTATTTTCACGTGTATGGCAAAGTCCTCGCCCAAAAGGTCGAGTGCGGAGCCGTGCGTTCCAAGCCTGAGTTTTATACAATTATTTTCAAGCTTACGGAGACTTAAATAGCTTTCCGTTAAAAAATTACCGCTGCCGCAGGCGGGATCTAAAAAGGTAAGGCTGCCCAGCTTCTTTTGAAATGCAATAAGTTTTTCGTTCCGCGCTTTCTCCGATTTTATTTCTTTCAGCGATTCAAACTCTGCGTTGAGTTCGTCCATAAAAAGCGGGTCGATAACTTTGTGAATATTTTCAATACTGGTGTAGTGCATTCCGCCGGAACGGCGGGTTTCCGGATTCAACGTTGATTCAAAGATAGCTCCAAAAATCGTAGGACTGATTTCACTCCAGTCAAACTCAGCTGAAGCGTGCGCTACCAAAAGGTCTTTTATTTCTTCGGTCAGAGGCGGAATCGTCTTATCTTCTTCCGTGAATAACCCGCCGTTTACATACGGAAAAGCTGCAAGGTTTTCTTCAAGGTATTCGTCCCGTTCTTCCGGTTTTTGATCCAGCACTTGAAACAACGAAAGCAGCGCACGCCGCAAGTCTTTTACATCAAAGCCTTTCAGATATTCGCCAAAAATCGACTTATGCCCGAATATTCCGGCATCTTCCGCATACAGACAGAATACTATGCGTACACACAGCATATTCAGGCTTTTTAAGGTCTCAGGACTGGGGTTTTTACCATCGTGGTACTGGGCAAGGAGAGCATCGTAAATCTCTCCGATAATGTCGCCGGCTTTTTTGGAAACTTCAAGCTCTTTTTTTATGCGCTCGTTTCCTTGCTCGGTTATAAACGAAAGGCGGTACACTTCCTTTTCAAGGTTTGCAAGAAGAATTTCTTCAGGCTTCCCGTTCGGCTGCTCCATATCGTACACCAAAAACGATTTGAAATTGCATGTAATGACCCAGCGCGGATGTTGTGAAACGGGAAGTTCCGTAATATAGCGTTTTGCTTGCTGAAAGGGCGTAAGATAAGTATTATCGGATTGCTTTATTGGGGCTTTTAAGTCTTTATCAATACTTTTTTGCTCTATAAGGACTTTTGTCGAAGGAATATAGCCGTCAATAAACGATGTATGGTCTAATTTAACTTGATCTTCAAACTCAATGAAGTTTGTAAAATCCGTAATGCCAAAGACATTGCACAAAAGATCAAGCCAGAATTTTTGGCTTTCCCCTTTTTCGTAGCCCTTGCCTTTCCAATTCTCACTGAATTTCTTTGCCGCTTTTTGCTGTTCCGTTTGCGTCATTTTATATTTCCTCTTGTTGAGTTCAATTTATGTTTTCACCTTAGTAATTATCCGTTTTATCCTGCCGTAAACGTAACCGTCCGCCGGCAAAACGCACACCTCAAAGCAGGACGTAAAAACAATCTAGCTTTTTTCGTTTTCGGCGTTTTTTATTTCCGTAAGAAATTCTTCAAGACTTTCAAAATGTTTATACGCGGACGCAAATCTTATATACGCAACTTTATCAAGCTCGTAAAGTCTTTCAAGAACAAGTTCGCCCAGCTGCGCAGTATTTATTTCCCGCGTCGTGCGGCAGCTCATAACAGCCCTGTCTTCAATCTCATTTACAAGATTTTCAATCGTATTTGTAGTAATCGAACGTTTTTCAAGCGCACGCTCAATACCCTTTTCCAGTTTACTTCTATCAAAAGGCTGCCGCCTGCCGTCTCTCTTTACAACCATAAACGGCTTTTCTTCAATCCGCTCGTAACTCGTAAATCTATAGCCGCAAGTAATACACTCTCGCCTACGCCTTATACTCTCGCCGTTCGCCATCGTTCGCGACTCTATAACCTTGTCATCAAGACTTCCACAGTAAGGACACCGCATTTTTTTCCTCTCAAATAATAAGTTTCCCCGACAAACCGGACATAACCGGAATAAATATTTTCATGATTCGGGGCGCAACCGGAATCTACCATCGGCTATCCGCTCAAAGCGCGGGCACAAACAACAGAAATTTTACAAACCTTCAGCAATCTTACCGGTAAAAATTCAATCCCGCAGAAATTCCGTAAACAATTCAAAGCCCGCACTTTCCGCTTCTATCCGGCGCAAGATATATTTCCCGTTGTTTGTTTTCTCTCCGTTTTTCAGTTTTTCAACCGCATAATTCACCGGAACAAAATTGTGCGCCGGTGGTGCATGGAAGTTTTTGTACTAGTGCGCTCCCGCGCACTGTAAATCCGGCGCAAGATATATTTCCCGTTGTTTGTTTTCTCTCCGTTTTTCAGTTTTTCAACCGCATAATTCACCGGAACAAA
>CAUUVZ010000067.1:0-14079 GCA_963548875.1 uncultured Treponema sp.
ACATTTTAATTTTTTAGGTACCCATACACGATATTTATAAAAATAGAGAAACTCGACATTCGACCTTCTAGTCTATCTTGCAGGTATCCGGGGCAGAATACCTATATTTTTGACCCTATTTGTCTATCAGAGTTCAGCTAACTTCAGTTAAAAACAAAAAACCACTCATTTCTGAGCGGTCTGTTATAGCGGGGGCAGGACTCGAACCTGCGGCCTCCGGGTTATGAGCCCGACGAGCTGCCAACTGCTCTACCCCGCGTCGCGTGTGCGCATAATAGATATTTAACCTGTTTATGTCAAGCCATATTACACAATATGCATATTTACTATAAATCGGATTTGTTTAATAATACTGTAGAAATAAGCCGTAAATATAATAATGCTTATAAAATCATTCAAAAAGGTAATTCAAGTGCACTCATTTTGTGAGCATAAAATAATTGACTCGTATATTAGAATATTTACAAGTTTCTAATCGGGAGGTTGTATGAAAAAATGTTTTTTCAAATTACTTAAATTTGCCGCTCTTATTTCGGCTGCTGCAATTTTTGCAGGCTGTTTCAATAAGAATTCCGGCGTAATTAAAGCTGAAATAGATTTTTGGGACTTTCCGAATTTCTCTTCCGAATCGGGAGTTGCCGGAGACTTTGAAAAAAATCTTATAGCGGCTTTTGAAAAAGAATATCCTACGATAAAAATAAATTTTAAACTTATTTCATTTGCTGACGGTCCCGCCGAAATCGAAGAGGCAATAAAAAACGGAAAAGCTCCCGATATAATTTACGATGCGCCCGGACGCATAATTGTATGGGCGGAACGGGGACTCCTCGAGCCTCTTGATGATGTTCTTGCAACAGAAAAACCTTATATAACAACGGGATTGCTCTCTGTTTCCAGAGGGACTGACAGGCGTACCTATATGTACCCAATGCACGAGGGCGCATTTTCAATGGCTTTCAACAAAGAAATGCTTGAGGACATGGGACTTATAAATCTTTTGCCTTATACTAGACGAGACCGCAGCTGGAGTCTTGACGAATATGAAAAACTTCTTACGGCGATAAAAGGGAAGCTATCGGACGGACAAACGCCCGGAGTATTTTTTTACAAAACTCAAGGCGGCGACCAAGGAACACGCGCATTTTTGATGAATCTCTACGGAGGCGTAAGCCTTTTGAACGGCGATTATTCAAAATATACGTTCAATTCGGTGAATGCGGTAAAAAATCTTGAATGGACTGTAGCCGCAATGAAAAAAGGACTGCTTGCGGACGGAGCGGAACTCACTTCCAACGATGCTATAGGAATGTTCGTGGAATCAAAAGCGGCTCACACAATCCTTTATTCTCCGCAATTAAATAAAATGTATGATGGAAAACGCAAGTATAAGGGAAAAGATTTTACGCCGATTTATATGCCGTTTCCGAACAATTCGGGAGCTCCGTCTCTTGAATTTCTTGCAGGCGGTGCATGTGTTTTCAACAACGGCAATGCCGAAAAAATCAAAGCGGCAAAGAAATTTCTGCATTTTGCGGCAACCGATAAAGTGTGGAGCAAAAAACTTGTAGATGCCAGCGGCGGTTTTCCTGCAAGCTCCAAAATCGAAATCGAAACGGAAGATCCGGAGATTCTTTACAATTCCGTGCTGCAGCGATTCTTCGGGCAGTATTACAACAATATCACGGGATTTTCCCAAATGCGCGGCTACTGGAACACTGCATTAAAAGAAGCCGCCGCCGGAAAAGATGTCCAGTCGGTCCTTAATAAATTTGTTCAAGATTCGGACAGCTCGTTAAAATAGCATATATTGCAGGAGTTTATGATGAATAAAAGAGCTTACAAAACTATCAATATTTTTTCGATAAAGAATAAAATGATCGGTGCATTGTCACTGTTTTCCGTCGGATTCTTGCTGGTTATATGTGCAATATCCATTTATCTTGCCTCGAATTCGCTTTTAAGGAACACACAATATTTCTTAAAAGAATTGACTTTCAGTTCCTCAAAAATCCTTGACGAACGGGCAACTTCGATATTCGGAAAGCTCGAAGCATTTTCAAATATTCCGCAAATCCAAGACGAAAATTCTTCGTACAAGTCAAAAATCGAATTATTCAAAAATGAAATACTCATGCAAAAGCAACGCGGCTGGATAAATTTCGGAATTGCGGGAAAAGACGGTATGCTCTACCGCACGGACGACAAAACGGAGAACGTAAATTCCGCCGATTGGTATAAAAGGGCTTCAAAAGGAAAATACGTTATCACCGAGCCGGCAATGTCCGCCGCGGAAAGAACTTATGTTTATGTAGTCGCAATTCCTCTTCGCGATTTGCAGGGGAAAATCGTCGGCGTAATAAGCGCGACATTGCAGGGAGACTCGCTTTCAAATCTCATAAGCGACATAATCGTAGGCGAAACCGGTACGGCTTACCTGATAAGTCCCGACGGAATAATATTGGGAAACCGCCGTCCGGAGATTCTTTATAAAAGCATTTTCACGGAAATCATAAACGACAACGGCGGAGCATATTCGACATTCTTGCAGAAAGCTTTGAAATCAAACGATGCTACGGTGAATTTCTCAAAACTTCATAAAGTGAACTACGTTTCCGCAGTCGCCACAATGCGGTATTCAGGCTGGACGCTTCTTATAACCGCACCTGCTTCGGAGTTTATTGCGGAAAATATATCGAATTTTATAAGCACATTCGGTTTTATTTCGCTTATTCAGTTGTTCATTTCAATCATAATTGCGGTAATACTGGCGTCGCAGATTGTCCGCCCGATAAACGGAGTAATTGCGGCTTTAAAGAACATCTCGCAAGGAGAGGGCGAACTTACGATAGAACTTCCGGCAGACGGCTCGGACGAAACCAGCATATTGTCCTCGTATTTTAATAAGACAATCTTTAAACTACGCAACTCAATTCACAAAGTCGGAAAAGATTCCATCGGAATGAAAGATATTGGCACCGACCTCGAATGCAACATGGTTTCCGTAAGCGAAGTCGTTTCGAAAATCACGGAAAGTATCGAAGGATTAAAACAGAATTTTACTCAGCAGGAACAAAGCGTTGCGGAAACCGCTTCCGCGATCGAACAGATTATCCGCACGATACGTCTTTTGAACGAAAGTATCGGTCAGCAGCTTTCGGTTGTTCAGGAATCTTCTTCGTCCTTTGACCGGATGAATTTGAGCATAGAAACCGTAGGCGGCAACGTAAAAACCACGAGAGATGCCATAAAAAAACTCGCCGCGGCGACGGATGACGGAAGAACTACGCTTGCAAAAGCAAATGAAATATCGCAGCGGGTTTCCGAAGCGTCCGGCGGATTATTGGAAGCAAGCGCGGTAATCGAGAACATCGCAAGTCAGACAAACCTTCTTGCAATGAACGCGGCGATTGAGGCGGCTCATGCGGGAGAAGCAGGAAAAGGATTTGCCGTAGTTGCGTCGGAAATACGAAAACTCGCCGAAGTTTCAAGCGCACAAGGAAAAAAGATTACTCAGACTCTAAAAACTCTTACAGGAGAGATAGAGATTCTTGCAAGTTCCGCTTCCGGTGCAGTCGAAAAGTTCAATTTTATTTCCGGCTACTCGGAGGAAGTCAACGGCTCTATCGAAAATGTCGTACATGCGATGGACGAGCAGGAGCTTACCGGAAAATCCATTTGGGCGATGATAAAAGAAGTTACCAATCTTACGGAAGAAGTAAAGCAAAGCTCCGACGAAATGCTTACAGGCGGAGAAAAAATTATATCCGAGACAAGCAGACTCGACGGTCTTACAAAAATTCTTCGCGGCAGCATGGACGACATTGCGTCTCAGGTAGAGCTTATAAATTCCGCATCGGAAGAATCTCTGGAAATCGCAAAAAAGAACAAAGAAAGCATCGACAGTCTCGTTCTTGAAGTAGGAAAATTTAAGACGGAAAAATAAGTGCACGGAAACTTCGTTCGCTCTGCTAACTACCGAATTTGCACGGAAAACGAATGCTAAATGCCGAGTTTTTGAAAAACTCGGCATTTAGCTTAAACAAACTTGTAAAACATCCCCTCTAAATCCGGCAAGAGCCGAAAGATTTCTCCCTCCCAACCCGACTTCATTGTTCTGCCGGAGCACAACTTTTATCTGCCGCAAATTGCAGTTGTCCCGTAAAAAAAACGGAAGACTTGCAAACGACGGGAAACAGAACCTGCGCCGGACTTACAATGCGCGAAAGCGCATACGTACAACAATTTCCATGCACCGCCGGCGCACAATTTCTGTCCGGCAAACATCGCGGTTGTCCCGTAAAAAAACGGAAGACTTGCAAACGACGGCAGATTAAACCTGCGCCCGGATTGTAGGGGCGCGCTTGCGCGTTGCGCAGCAATGGAGCGTCACAGCGGAACCCCGAAAAGCCGGTTGCAAGATACGGTTGCGCCCGAAAATCTTTGCGGAATTTAAGTTTATAAAAATATGTTAATATCGTTAATATTTTGATATACTCGCAAAATACATCTGTGTTTGGAGATTACAAAGTGAAAAAAGAAATTAAGGACAGTATCGTAATCGGTTTTGCCCTGTTTGCGATGTTTTTTGGGGCGGGTAACTTGATTTTTCCTCCGCATCTTGGATTTTTGACGGGTTCCAAGTGGGTGGAGACTTTTGCAGCTTTTGCGCTTACGGGAATCGGTCTGCCTATGCTTGGAATTTTTGCCGTCGGCAAGGCAGGTGGGGATTTGCAGGGATTTGCAGGAAAAGTTCATCCTGTTTTTGCGGATATACTCGGAACGATTATCATTCTTGAAATAGGACCGATTTTAGCCATGCCGAGAACGGCGGCGACCACTTATGAAATAAGCGTTTTACCTTTTGCGCCGCATGTAAGTCCTATTGTTAGTTCCATCGTATTTTTTGCTTTGGTTCTTTTGGTTTCAATTTTTCCTTCAAGAGTTGTAAATGCGGTCGGTAAATATTTAACTCCGATGTTGATTGTCGTTTTGGCGGCAATTATTATCCGCGCGCTTATAAGTCCGCTCGGAACGCCGCAGCCTGTAGAAGCAAATAATTTTTTCCGCACCGGCTTTTTGGAAGGTTATCAGACAATGGACACGCTTGCATCCATGATGTTTGCGACAATTGTAATGCAGGCGATAAAGGCTTGCGGATATACCGACGAGCGCGCAAAAACACGGCTCAATATTATTGCGGGTGCGATTGCGGCTTTGGGGCTTATGATTGTTTACGGGGGGCTTATGTACGCCGGTGCCTGCAGCGGTAAAGTTTTTCCGCAAGGAATAACACGAACTGCATTGCTCATCGGTATATGCGGAAAGTTATGGGGAACGGGCGGCAAGGTAATTCTTGCATTGTCTATGATGCTTGCCTGCTTTACTACGGCTGTCGGTTTGACGGCAACTACGGGACACTATTTTTCACGCCTTTCCAAAAATAAAGTGCCTTATACCGTTATCGTAATTATCGTATGTATCGTAAGCTGCTGGTTTTCCGTTTACGGCGTAGAAAATATCATACGTTATTCGGTGCCGCTTTTGCAGGCTCTTTATCCGGTTTGCATATTCCTCACTTTTATGAATCTTGCAGACCGCTTTATTCCGAACAGATTTTATTATATAGGCGGAACGATTGGAACCTTGTCGGTGAGCGTATCGGAAGCAATTTCTTCCGGCAGAAAACTAATCGGAGCAGATTTTCATAATCTTTCCGATTTTTTGCAAAAGCTTCCGCTTGCCGATTTGGGAATTGCGTGGGTAATTCCTGCAGCGGCAGGCGCATTACTTGCAGGTTTTACATTCGGAATAATAGAAAAATGGAAAAAAATTTCATCCAGCGAATAAGTCTTGATAAATTCACAATCTAATGAACTTCTATAGATAAAAATAAGAGCTGCTTAAAAACGTTTTAATTTTCGGGCAGCCCTTATAAAATTTTCCGTAACCGGTTTTTACAATACCGGATTTAAATCTTTTTTATATGACTAGAGCTTTTTGTAAGCAAACCACCAATCGAAAGAGTTCGCCATTCCGCGTCTTTCGGCAGCCGTTTTTTCATCTCCTGCAGGCGGAATGATAACTTGCTCGCCGATCAATTCGTTGTTCGGCCAGTTTGCAGGGCAAGCCACATCGTGCTTGTCGCTCGTCTGAAGAGCTTTTACCGCGCGAAGAATTTCGTCCATATTGCGTCCGATTTCCTGCGGATAATAAATAACCAGTCTCAAAATTCCTTCCGGATCAATAATGAAAACCGCGCGGACGGTATTCGTACCCTTTCCCGGATGAATCATTCCGAGCTTTTCCGCAACCTTTCCCATATCGTCGGCAATAATCGGAAATTCTATTTTAGTATTAAGTTTTTCCGCCATAAATTCAGTCCACTTAATGTGCGACTGAACCTGATCGATTGAAAGACCGAGCAGCTCGCAATTTACCGCTTTAAAATCCGCATAATGCTTTTGGAAAGAAACAAATTCCGTCGTGCAAACAGGCGTAAAATCCGCAGGGTGCGAAAAAAGCACCAGCCACTTTCCGTTATAATCTTGCGGAATGTTTTTTGCTCCATATGTGGTATTCACGGTCATGGAAGGCAGTTTGTCCCCCAACAAAGGCATCGTGTTATCCATATAGGTAACCTCCTGATAAAAATATGATAAAATATTGAACTAATTATATCATAAAAAGTCCGTTTTGTGTCGAAATACAAAAATTTTATGAACGCTACCTCTAATTCGGGCGCAACCTGTTATTCCAACCGGCTTTTCGGGGTTCCGCTGACGCTCCATTGCTACGCAACGCGCAAGCGCGCCCCTACAATCCGGCGCAGGAGAAGTTTCCCGTCGTTTGCATATCTTCCGTTTTTTTACGGGACAACCGCAATATCCGGCGGATAAAAATTGTGCGCCGGCGGTACATAATAAATCATACGCTTTAATATAGTCCGTGCAGAAAGCGGTAGATTTTATTCAATCTTTCGCGGTCTTCATTAGTGAACGGCAAATCTTTTTCGTCGGCAAGGGTTTCAAGCGAGGAAAGACTTTCGTTCAGCGCAGTGGAAAAACCTCTGCTTACCTTAAAACAGTAAGTGCCGCTGCCGTCTGTAAAAAGACAGATAAATCCGTATTCTTTGCTTTTAGCTTTTGCAACAGCTATGCGCATAATATTCGGAATCAGCTTCAGCAGATTTTCTGCGCCGCCTTTTTGTGCAATGTTGATGTTTTCTTTTCTGCCCCAAGCTTCGTTTGCAAGAGGAGAAAGATCAAGCGCACGTACAAGGCGCAGAATCAAACTGAGTTTTTCTCCTTCAAGCAGCGTAAATTCGTTGGAATACACTATTTTTCCTTTTACGTTCGGCAGCTCATTGATATTTTTTTCCGAGCGGGCAGCGCGTATAAAACTTTCATACGGCAAAAACGCCTGCCGTTTGCCTTTTACTTTTTTTACGGCAAATATTTCTCCGCCGAAAGAAATAATATCTTCATCTTTTTTGAGTTTGCCGATTTCCTTTTCAAATTTGCCTTTCTTTTTGCCGGCAAGTTCTTCATAATCTTTGGAAAGTTTTTCAAGCCGTCCTTTAGAGCTTTTTCCGTTTTCAAGCTGCTCCGGTAAGGACGGCGAAATCTGTTCAAGAACGCTTTTTGTAAGCGGAGAAACGCTCATCGCAAACATACGCGATGTACGCACAATTTCACCTGCTACGATATAAAGCGGATCTTGCCTGAACATAACCGAGCCGGGATGAATGCAGATATGATCGGCAGTTACGCTCCTGTAATTATCCCGTCCCGCCCTTACACACACGAATTGAATCATTCCCGCGCCTATGCAGCATAAATAGTCCGTGCGGCTGCCTCCGCCCGTCAGCGGAATCTTCATAGCAGAAACAATTTCTTGCAGCTGTAAATCGATATTTTCGATTTCAAGCATGATT
Organism: uncultured Treponema sp.; assembly: GCA_963548875.1. Classification (GTDB taxonomy): domain Bacteria; phylum Spirochaetota; class Spirochaetia; order Treponematales; family Treponemataceae; genus Treponema_D. The sequence continues at coordinate 7,934 of CAUUVZ010000067.1, forward strand.
CGTTCGTCAAGATAATTGCGCTCGCAGAATTTCGTCTTGTTTTTTGCGCTTTTAAATGCTGCAAAAATATTAAGATAAGATACAAAATCACCGTGCATATCACGGAAAGCGTGATGAGCTTTGCGTGCGTCCATTTCTTCTCCGGGAGGAAGAACAAAAGGCGAATTGGCAGATAAAAACGATGCTGCGATAAGAGCTTCTTCAAGCACGCCGGGAAAACGCATTACAGCTTCGACGATGATTCTGCTTATTCTGGGTTCAAGCGGAAATGCCGCCATAAGTTTTCCGATAGAAGAAAGTGTGTTGTCAGGAGAAAGCGCACCCAGCATATTAAGCGTGTCTACCGCGCCGATAATTCCTTCACGTCCCGGCGGAGAAATAAAATCGAATCCGTAAAAATCTTTTATGCCCAAATCCGCCATCTGCAAGACAACTTCGCTCAAATCGGTACGGTAAATTTCTTCCGTAGTGTACATCTGCCTTGTGTCAAAATCTTTTCGCGTATAGAGGCGGTAACAGGTTCCTTCACAGGTACGTCCCGCTCGTCCCCGCCGCTGATTACAGCTAGCTTTACTTACGGTTGTTTCCGTAAGACTTGATGTAAATGTTCTCGGATTGTAAAAATTCATCTTTGCAAGTCCGGAATCTATTACGGTGGTTATGTCTGCAATCGTTACGGATGTTTCCGCGATATTTGTAGATAAGATGATTTTTTTGCGTCCTGCAGGCGGTTTTTTAAATACGTTTTCCTGTTCATCTTTAGGAAGCCTTCCGTAAAGCGGCAGTGTAAATATTTTTTTTGCAAACGAAGAATGATTCAGTGCAATCATACAGTCTTTTATAATTTTTTCGCCGGGTAAAAAGATAAGAATGCCGCCTTTTTCTTTATTATCCAAAATCCGTTCGACGGTATTGCATATTTTTTCGATAAGGGCTGTGCTTGCCGCGTCTGTAGAAGTTCCTGCAGAGATTACCGGCGGATCGTAAATCATTGCGACGGGGTAGGTGATTGTGTCGATTGTTACAATCGGACAGCCGTCAAAATATTCGCTGAAAGCCTCCGCGTTCATCGTTGCGGAAGAAACGATAACTTTGAATTCTTTACGTTCTGCCAGAATTCTTTTGAGCAGGCCTAAAACAAAGTCGATGTTAAGGCTGCGTTCATGCGCTTCATCAACCATTATCACCGAATATTTTGAAAGCCACGGATCAAGTTTTAATTCCTGCAGCAAGATTCCGTCAGTCATTATTTTTATCTTTGTCGATTGATCGGTTTTGTCTTCAAAACGCATTTTATAGCCGACAAGTCCCGGATAAGTTGTGTGCAGCTGTTTTGCAATAAATTCGCTTACGGAAAGTGCTGCAATTCTTCGCGGCTGTGTTACTGCAATCATTCCGCCTTGAGAATATCCGGCTTCATATAAAATGACAGGCAGCTGCGTTGTTTTTCCGCTTCCCGTCGGACTTTGCACGACAATCACTTGATTCGATTTTAATGTTTCTAAAATCCGCTCTTTCTGCTCGTAAACGGGAAGTTTTTTGTAATCTATTGCCATATCGGATTATCCTTGTGCCGCTCCGTTATTATTTTGCGTTCTTTTAAGTATGAAGCCCACTTTGTATTTTCGTTTTCGGTAAGTTCCGAAATAAATTCGCTGTTTAAGTATTTGATTATGAATTCACGGTTTTCGTTTATGTAAGTTGTTATAAAGTACGGTTCACTTTTTTTGATAAACGGCGGAATCTCTCCGTTTTCGCCGCGCTTGGAAAACGTAACTTTAAGTAAAAGACCGTCTCCGGTATCGTCGCGCGGTGTTGAAGGCTTTTGAAACTGCGGTTTCGTCCTCTGTGCGCTTATTGTGTTTCCGTTGCCGTACATGATGAGCTTTACGGGAATCATATCCGCTTCATTTCCGACTGTCTGCCAATCGCGCACAACATGAGGATGATTCGCCCATACAATATCGACTCCGCATTCAAGGAGGGAAAGATAATATTTTTTTCGCGCGTCGTTTACGTCGGCAATGTATTCGGCTTCGTCGGAATGTACGGAAAGAATGAATAAGTCGCAGTTGTTTTCCTCTCTGAGCTTTTTTAAGAATTCTTTAAACTTTGTCCGCGATTTTTCGGTTGACGAAACATAGTTTAAATATTCCGTATATGTATTTCTGTTTAAAAGCTCCGTAACGGCACAAAAAAGGACTGTCCAACCGTTTATGACAATCTTTTGATATGTAAACTCTCCGTTTTTATAATCTCGTATACCGCTGAAAAAAAGCGGACGCGGAGAAGTTTTATATTGTGTCTGAATATTTTTTGACCATTCCCGCGTTGCTTCAATTCCTTCAAGTCCCTGATCGTTTGAATGATTATTTACGATAGAAAATACATTGAATCCGGCATTTATTGCCGCTTGGGGATATTGAGCTTGCATATTAAAGTCAGGATAAGAAGAAAATGCTTTTGAATCCATTACAGGAGATTCAATATTTGCAAATGATAAATCACAGGAAGATACGAGCGGGTTTATCGCTTTCCAAATTTTATCGTAATCTTCCATGCTGAAATTCGGGGTGTGCGCCATTATGTCCCCTGCAAAAAGCAGTGTAAGGTCTTGAGGTGTGTTATGTTCTTGCGGAGACGGAAGATTTTTTCCTGTGGCGCAGGATACTGTAATAAAAAGAATTGCTGATGTTATAAGGGATATAATTCGTATTTTTTTCATATTATGGTGGATAGTTGCAAACAAAATCGCCTAAAAAATCGAATTTTTTGCGGCAGCTTCTTTAATAAATATTTATAAGGCTGCCTCAAAAAAGACTTTTAGAAAGGCTGAAAATATACGCCGGTAAAAGCGCATATTTTAATTTATCCGTTTTCTCCTGCTTGAACTAAAGTTATTGCACAAGTTGTTACAATGTCGTCAACCGAGCAGCCGCGGCTTAAATCGCTTATAGGCTTTGCAAAACCCTGTAAAATCGGTCCGTATGCGTCCGCACCTGCAAGTCTCTGCACAAGTTTGTATCCGATATTGCCTGCGCTCAAGTTCGGGAATATAAGCGTGTTCACTTTGCCTGTTACGGGACTTCCCGGTGCTTTTATTGCAGTTACTGCCGGAACAAGCGACGCGTCTGCCTGCAGTTCTCCGTCAAGGAGAAGTTCCGGTGCCTTTTTATGCGCTTTTTCTACAGCTTCTTGAACGATTTTTACCGGCGGCAAATTTCCGCCCGAGCCTTTTGTTGAAAACGACATCATGGAAACGACAGGCTCGCAGCCTAAAAGCGCACGGCATGATTCCGCCGCTGCAACTGCTATATCGGAAAGTTGATCGCTGTCCGGCTCCGGCACTACAGCGCAGTCGGAAAAAATAAGCATTCCTTCGTGTCCCCAGCTTTTATTATGTGTGTCGATTACAAAGCATGACGATGCGGTGGATGAGCCGGGCGCAGTTTTAATGATTTTAAGACCTGCGCGCAGCAACGACGCTGTAGAAGAAATCGCGCCGCTTACCATTGCGTCCGCTTTTCCCAGTCGCACCATCATTGCTCCGAAACTCAGCGGATCTTTAAGTATGTACTCGCGCGCAGTTTCTTCCGTAACTTCCGGCTGCCCCGTTTTTTTGTCGATTTTTCCTTTTCTAAGTTCAAAATATTCTTTTCCGAATTCATTAAGCCATTCGGATTCGGCGGGATCTATAATATTGATTCCCGTAAGATTTACACCTTTTTGTGCAGCCGTTTTTTCAATATCGCTCTTTTTGCCGAGCAGCGTAAGAGTTGAAACCAATCCTTCCGCCACAATTTTTGCCGCTGCCTGAACCGTACGCTCCTCGGAGCCTTCCGGCAACACTAAACTCTTCTTAAATGTTTCAGCCTTTCTCTTCATTTCCGCTACAAAATCCATAATATTTCCTCAAAAAGTTAATTTTCAAAATTATAACACATCGAATCGGATTCTTCCACGAGTATTGTTTTGCGGCACGGAAATCAATTTTCAAAGCATTGACTTCCGTGCTATCATAAATCCCAATTACTTAGTATCCTTAATTTCGAGTTTTATAAACTCAAAGCTTATATTTTTCTAAGGCAAGCCTTAAACCCGTTATTTCAAGGGAGGAAACCAGCTCGAAGTTCGAAGCCCGCAGTTTTCCTCCCTTGACCCACCTTCCTTGGGCACGACCAAAGGACTTGCGCCCTTTGGAATCCCAATTCTTTCATACATTTTAATTTTTTAGGTACCCATACACGATATTTATAAAAATAGAGAAACTCGGCATTCGGGATATCTGCTCTTTAGGATAAAACTTGATTTCCATGGTTTTGCGGAACATTGATAACGGTTCACATCCCAAACAGATTCGATTCGGAAAAAAGTACACAAGGTGTAAAAGAGGGACAGTAAGTCTCTATCCGGACAACATTCGTTTATATCTTAAAGCATATTTCCATGCGCCGAATATCCGCCCTTGAAATATTCAACTTTTCAGCAATATTTTTCCATTGCCTTATCTCATTTTGAATATTCAAAGCAATTTTTGCAGCGTCGTCTTTTTTTATGCCAAAATATTTTGACGCTTCAATCGCAAGTTCGAAATCAAGAGAATTATTCATTTCATCAATATTTAAAGAAAGTCCAACGCCGTCGGGGTTCGGATTCACATCATACATCGGCGACAAGTGCAATCCTTTTCCGTCAAACAAAAATCCGTGATTCCTTAAATGATCATCAGTATTTGTTACGGCAATGCTGAAAACAATCCTCTTCCACAGTTCCGTCAAATCTTCTTTAGGCTTGGAGCCTAGTTGCTGTATGCACTGCGCAATATCAAGATAACTTGTTCCGTCGTGAGCATCGTTTCCGTCAGTTTTTCCAAGAACACTCATAGCCGAGACAAAATGTATGCGTTTTTTTTCAGCACTGCGATCAAATCGCTTAACAAGAAATGTACTGCCGTTTTTTGAAAAACTTTCGCACTTTGCCTCAGGGATATTTAATCCACAAATAAAAGCAAGTTCATGGGTAACCATTTCCCACGCACCCATATCATATTCATCATGCTTTGAGGGAAACTTTGCTATCCATAAATTGCCGTCAAAATCCTGAACACTCGCCTTCGGACGCGCACCACCCAAAGAAGAACCCGGCTGCAACAATATTTTAAGCCATTTTTTTTCATCTTCTAATGATGAATCTTCTTTTTCAAAAATATAAGCCGCCTGCTCAAGTTCTCTCATAGAAGTCCAGACAGGAATCGAATCTTTTGAGTCTTCCGCTAAAAAAGCAGCATCCAAATCAGTTTTGAATCTCAACGCGCCCATTCTGGCTGAATCTTGAATTCCAAGTAAAAAATCGCTTTCAAGTAATTTTTTGGGAGTACGATTTTCTTCCCTTGCCAGAATCGCTTCACGGCGAGTCATTAAAAGTCGTCCCCATCTGTCCGGGCAGGAGTCGGTAAAGATTCCGAACAAAGTTTTATCGTGTTGAGTGTATTGCCGCCCTTTATAAAGCATTAAATCCGGATCAAGAAAAAATTCTTGAGTTTTAAGCCACTGAGAGTCATATTCAAAAGAAAATATTTCCTTTCCCCTAAGCAAATCGGCATTAAGAATTCCAATAAGCGTTGGCTTGGAAATAGATTCCAAATCAGCATAAACGAAAATATTTTTACTCATTTATTTTCCCCATAAAAATCAACAAGAATTGCAGCATTGGATTTCAATTTCCCTTAGGTGCCCTTTTTCTTGTTACAAGCTGCAAGTCCTGAAGCTTTCGTCCCAATTCGTCATCTTTAGCGACTAGAAGAATATCTTTTTCAAGACCAAGAGCATTCAGAACGGATATGTATATCCCCATCGCGACAGACGGAAGACCTTTTTCGACATTTACAAGAGTCGCTCTGCTTATTCCAGCACGTTCCGCAACAAGTTCGCCGGATAGCCCGCGCCTTAAACGCGCCAACTTAATATTTTCACCAAGTCCGGTCAACACATTTTGAACCGCCGGCAACAAAACAACTGAATTTCTTCCCATAATATAAATAATTATAAACATTATCGGCTGTTTTGTATATATTTATTGACATTATAAAAAGAAGGGCGTACTTTTTGCACCATCCGGCGAGTTTTACAAAGTAAAACTCGGAGGCG
>CAUUVZ010000068.1:0-13884 GCA_963548875.1 uncultured Treponema sp.
TTTTTTATCGAGAACAGAGGGAAAATAAACCTTTCTCCTTTAGCCTTTGCTTAAACTTGACAGCTTTTAAGTTAGAATGTAAAGTTTCTTTATGTTTGATAGAGCTAAATACAAGAGTTTTGCACGTACCCAGCTAAAAGGCAGATGGATAGTGCCGGTTTTGGTGACCTTGCTTTGTGCGGTCATTATGAGTCTTCTAAATGTGCCGTACTATAAAAATTTATTCGGCAACTTATCTAAAATCCCTACAATTTCAATGAATACGGATATTGATGCAGTAAATGCCTATATAACGTCTGCCTCATTTGAGGGGAATTCCGTACGTACGGCATTTGCATCGATAACAAGCTGGCTTCAAATTATCGTAGGCTTTGTTTTCGCCTTTGCGCAGATTCATCTTTATATAAAAATGTCAAGAAATGCAAATCCCGTTCATTTTTCGGACTTTATAGAAGGTCTGGCTTTTTGGTGGAGAGGAGTTCTTGCGGGATTATGGGTGTTTTTGTGGGTCTTCCTATGGAGTATGCTATTTTTTATACCCGGCATTATAAAGTCTTATGCATATTCTCAAACGTTTTTTCTCGCGGCGGAATATCCTCAGCTTTCCATACGCAAAGCCATGCGCGTTAGTAAAGAAATTACAAAAGGGCATAAAGCCGATATTTTTGTTACCCAGTTGAGCTTTTTGGGTTGGGCAATACTTGCGGCAATTCCCGCCGGAATAGGATTTTTCTGGCTTACACCGTATTACAATATGACCATGACGAATGTTTATCATGCTTTGCTTAAAGAAGCCGTCGCTAAGGGGACGATAAAAGCGGAAGATTTGGCAGGCTGAGCCGTAAAACTTTCTGAGGTTTTAAAATGAATAATAAAAAACATAGAATCGGAATAATTGTTTTTATATCGATTATCGTACTTTCCGTTATTTTTGCCGTGTTGAATACGACAATGCTGTTTTCCGTTATAAAGCAGGGGACCGATTCTCCCGGTTCAATTCTAAATATTACAAAGTATAAAAAGAACGGTTATGTAGCCGCCCTTTACATAAACGGCGTCATCGAAAAAGCTAATATGACATATAATCAGCAGTGGCTTCTTTCTACGATTAGCGATTTGAAATACGACAAATCAAACAAAGGTATCGCGCTTTTTATCGATTCTCCCGGCGGCGGCGTTTATGAATCGGATGAAACTTATCTTGCCTTGCAAGATTATAAGACTACCGGAAAGCCCGTTTACGTTTATCAAGGCGTACTTGCGGCTTCAGGAGGCTATTATATTTCTTGTGCGGGAAATAAAATTTATGCAAACCGCAATACTTTGACCGGTTCAATCGGAATTATAATGGGAACCTCCGTAGATTTGACCGAGCTAATGAAGAAAGTCGGCATAAAATCCGAGACAATTACTTCCGGCAGAAATAAAAATATGTTCAATTACAATCAGCCGGTTACCGATGAGCAGCGTGATATTATGCGTTCAATCGCCGATGAAGCGTATGAGCAGTTTACCGGTATTGTTGCCATGAACAGAAATATTCCCGTTTTTGAGGTAAAAAAACTTGCCGACGGAAGAATTTATACTGCAAAGCAAGCTCTTCATCTAAATCTCGTCGATGCTATAGGAACTTGGGACGGAATGCTTAAAGATATGGCTGACGAATGTTTTGACGGACATATATATGATACTAAGGATTTTGAATATAATCATAAAATGTCGTTGCGTGATTACATAATAAACGGAGTATTCGGGGGAGATTCTGCCGCCGCCCGAAAAGCCGACAGACTTTTTTCCGAAGCTGCGATGCATTACCCTGCATTTCTTTATAACGGGAACTAAATTCTATTTCGGTAAAAAGAGCGTATCTAAAATTCGGATTGATTTTTAGATACGCTTGATATGTTTATTTTTTAGTGATACTAACGGGCGGCTTTGTCCGTAGTTTCTTGTTTTATGCTTTATAAATCTTGTCTTTTTGCTGTTCGGGGTGAAAATAAGATTGCATTTTTACATCTTCCGTTTTAAAAATTCCCGAACCGCTTATTACTTGACCTTGCTTAAGTTTTATTCCTTTTGCCGTTCCGCAGCCTTTTAGAACAGAACCTCTCAAATCAGGATTTGAGCTTTTGTATGAGCCGCCGGATGAAAGTTTGCAGTCGATAACTTTTATATTTCCAAGTATTTGCGCACCGTTCCCCAATTCCGTTTTGCCGTAAATTTGTGCTCCTCCGGTTATGCGGCATTCCGAGCCGATAAAAACTGCGGCTTCGGGATTCTCCGTCCTTACGGTTACTGTTCCGTCCCCGAAATAGTTGTTATCTCCTATTGTTATTTTTCCTTGCATTGCAGAAAAAGTGCAGCCGGTCATAAAAATATTGCCGTTCCCTATTGATAATATTCCGTTTGCCGCACAGGAGCAAACCGTGCCGGGATAAAAAATATTTCCGGTACCTATTGTTGCATTTTGAGATATAAGCACCGAAAACGGATCAAAAACCGTATTCCCGTTTTCCGCAAGTTTGATTGTTTCTTCTAGTGTTAGAAAGCTGTTATTAATTCTTATTCGATTTAGTTTGCCGTAAATATCATCTTCCATAAATAACGTTGTTTTCGTAAAAAATATTCGCCGTGAATAATGCCGACTAAAAAGTCTACCTATTTTTGAAACATCATGCCGACTTTAAATTTACGGCGTAACTTTAATCATAATCAAGGTTACGCCGTATTCATCGATTGATAATAAAGTCTGCAGTTTGCAGCGTTATTGCGCTTTTACTTCGTTTACAAGCGGTTCGCCGTTGATGAACGCTTTTATATTATTCATTGTGGTGTCCGCAATATTTCCAAGCGCGTTTGTAGTAAGGAACGCCTGATGTCCTGTAATTATGACGTTCGGGAATGTAAGAAGGCGCGCAAGAACATCGTCCGTAAGAACGTGTGTTGACCAGTCTCCGAAGAAATATTTGCTTTCTTCTTCGTAAACATCAAGAGCTGCGCCTCCGATTTGGTGATGCTTGAGCGCATGAACCAGCGCTTTGGAATCGATAAGAGCACCGCGTCCGGTGTTTATAATTATTGCATCGCTTTTCATTGTCTTCATCGAATCGTGATTTACAACGTGTTTTGTTTCTTCCGTGAGCGGGCAATGCAGAGAAAGAACGTCGCTGCGTTTGAAAATGTTTTCAAGAGATACATATTCAATTCCTTTTTCCTCAGCCCATTTTTTATTCGGGAAAGGATCGTAAGCGATGACTTTCATTCCGATTCCCTGCATGAGAGCCGCCATAGTCTGCCCGATTTTACCTGTTCCGAGAACGCCGCCGGTGAGTCCGAAAAGATCGCGGCCAGTAAGACCCTCTATGTTGAAATTTGCGGTTTTGGTGCGTAAATATGCCTGCGGAATGTGGCGTGTAAGTGCCATAAGGAGAGCAATTCCGTGTTCCGCAACGGCGTGAGGAGAATATGCAGGAACTCTGGCGGCTTTTATTCCGGCTTTTGCAGCAGCGGGAAGATCGACGTTGTTAAAACCCGCGCAACGCAGTGCGATAAGTTTTACTCCGCTTTCTTTTAATTGTTCGATAACTTCCGCATTAACAACATCATTAACAAATACACAAACGACATCGTACCCTCTTGAGGTAGCTGCCGTATTTTCATTCAGCTTAAATTCAAAAAAATCAATGTGATAACCGAATTGTTCGTTTACTTTTGAAAACGAAGCCTTGTCATACGAATGCGTATCATAAAATGCGATTTTCATCCGTTACTCCTTAAAAAATTGTTATTATCCGATAGGATTTCAAAGCTAACATACAGCTTTTTTCATTATATTTCAACAAATTAACGGACGATTGAAAAGATTCGCAGGTTATTGAGAAATATTGAATCCGATTTATGATCATCGCTCCTTCACCTTCAATCGATAAATAAACATATCGATAAGAATAAATAAAAGAATTCTCCGTTCTATTGCTTGAATAATCTACTAGCTCGAATGTCGAGTTTCTCTATTTTTATAAATATCGTGTATAGGTACCTAAAAAATTAAAATGTATGAAAGAATTGGGATTCCAAAGGGTGTAAGTCCTTTGGTCGTGCCCAAGGAAGGAGGGTTCTCAAGGGAGGAAAACTGCGGGCTTCGAACTCCGAGCTGGTTTCCTCCCTTGAGAAAAAAAGGTTTAAGGCTTGCCTTAGAAGAATATAAGCTTTGAGTTTGTAAAACTCGAAATTAAGCCTACTATCTACTTGCTTTTTATTTGTTTTTTCTGTTATTATTCCATTCCATACATATATAAGGGTTACGGTATATCCCGTTAGGTACCGTACCGTTTTATCAGATTATTTTTTAGAGGTGTTATATGTACGCACTTGTTGAATATAAGGGCAAACAGTACAAGGCTGAAAAAGGTTCCGTCCTTACGGTTGACAAACTTGATGCGGAAAAAGGCGCAAAAATCGAGATTGATTCCGTTCTGCTTATAAGCGACGGGGATAAGGTTTTCGTTGGAACTCCGTTTGTAAAAGGCGCAAAAGTGAAAATCGTCGTGGAGGAATCTTTCCGCGACAAAAAAGTGCTTGTGTTCAAGTACAAGGCAAAGAAAGATTATCACCGCCTTATCGGACACAGACAGCACTACACTAATGTGCGTGTTGAAGATATTGTAACGGCATAATGACGCGCATCCTTTTGGAGCGCAAAAATGACGGTACGCTTGTTTCGTGCCGTGCGCGCGGACACGCCGGTTGCGCTTTATGCGGTACGGATATTGTTTGCAGCGCGCTTACCGTTCTTTTAAGAACGACGATGCAAGTGCTTGCCGAAACGGACGGACTTGAGCTTAAAACCGATTATCCGGAACGCGGAGTTTTAAGCTTTAGCGTCGGTTGCTGCAGTTCAAATAAACTTGCGGAAGTTTGTCTTGTGTATGCAGGTATTTTTTTGGAAAAAGGATTCGATTCTTTAAAAAAAGAGTTTCCTGCATACATAGAGCTTGAAAAACGAACGGTTTTGTAAAGGATTTTATTAGGAGTAAATTATGGGAAGAACAAGAGGCGGAAGCGGTGCCAAGAACGGACGCGATTCAAATCCGAAGCACCTCGGTGTAAAATGCTACGGAGGAACGACCGTTACGGCAGGCTCCATTATACTTAAACAGCGCGGGACGAAATTTCACCCGGGCGACAATGTTCGCAAAGCGGGCGACGACAGTCTTTTTGCTACTGCGGAAGGTAAAGTCGTTTTCCATGAGAGAATGAACAGAAAACTGGTTTCCGTTGTGCCCGCACAGGCATGATTTTCAGCAGTTTCGATTCATTTGCTTAAAGCCCGGCGGGATTTGTTTCTTTGCCGGGTATTTTTATGCGCGGAAGACTTTTGCCGATGCGGTCGATAGTATATTCTGCCGACCGGAATAAAATCCGTCGGGGATTTGCATTACGCGGATTTTTTAGCGCGAGACGGTTTTAATGCCGGAAGCGGTGCTTTTTCCGCCGATAGTAAAAACGGAAAGACCGAGCGGGAAATTCGGATGCGCGTGCAAGAGATTTGTGCTTCGGGCGCGGCGCATATAATTAAGGTAGGTACATTATGATTCAATTTGCGGATGAGGCCGTTATCGAAGTGCATTCGGGTAAGGGCGGAAACGGTTGTATCGCATTCAGGCGGGAAAAATATATTCCGCATGGTGGACCGAACGGCGGCGACGGCGGTAAGGGTGGGGATGTTATTATCTGCATTAAGCGCAATATGCGGACGCTGTCAAAACTGCGTCATCACCGGATTTTTAAGGCGAAAAACGGCGGCGACGGTATGGGCTGGAATAAATTCGGACGAGACGGTGATGACGTTGTTATTCCCGTGCCGCCCGGAACCGCAATACGCGATTATGAAACGGGCGAGCTCATTCACGATTTTACTTCCTCCGAAGGCGACGAGCGCATTGTGCTTTTGGAGGGCGGCAAAGGCGGCTGGGGTAACGTGCATTTTAAGTCCTCTACCAATCAGGCTCCGCGTTATGCGCATCCCGGAACGCCCGGCGAGACTCGCACTCTGAAACTTGAACTGAGCATCATTGCTGATGTGGGGCTTGTCGGTTTCCCGAATGCCGGAAAGTCGTCCCTTTTGACCGCTTTTACGAACGCCCGCCCGAAAATCGCGCCCTATCCGTTTACGACGAAGATTCCGAATCTCGGTGTGCTGCGCGTAGACGATGAGCGCGACATAATAATCGCAGACATTCCGGGTATTATCGAAGGCGCAAGCGAAGGTGCAGGGCTTGGTTTTGACTTTTTGAAGCACATTTCGCGTACCGCTTGTCTGCTTTTTATGATTGACGCTTCCGATGAAAATTATTTGACTGCGTACAAGACGCTTTGTGCCGAGCTTGAAAACTATTCGCCGGAGCTTATGCAAAAACCGTGCATTGTTCTTTGCAACAAAATTGACCTTGACGGTGCGGCTGAAAATGCGGAGAAAATTGCCGACTCGATTCATGCTGAAGAAAAAGAGACGCCGGTGATTGCGGTTTCCGTGCATTCGTCAAAGGGTATGGGAGCTGCCCGGAGTGCGATTATGGAATTGGTGGATAGACTTTCCGGAACGGCGAAAGCAAGCGGACATGCTGTAAAAAATCCGAAGGAAGATTTTTTAAGCTCGCGGTCGGTAGATGAAAGCATGGAGACGCAGTATCCGGGGAGCGGAGAATGAGAATTGCGGTTTTAGGCGGAACATTTAATCCTTTGCACATCGGGCATTGTATGCTTGCCGACAGTGTTTTATGCGACTTGAATTACGATAAAGTCCTATTTGTTCCGGCTAATATTCCTCCGCATAAAAAGATGAACGATACGGTTTCCGCCGAAGATCGATTTTTGATGATAGATGCGTTTTGCAAGTCCGCTTCTAATGACGGAAATGAGCGTTTTTCCGCCGAAGATTGCGAAATTAAGCGCGGCGGCGTTTCTTACACCTGCGATACGCTGCATCGTATAACGGAAAAATATGGCGATAAGCTGGATGGGAAGCCCGCTCTTATAATGGGGCAGGAGACGGCTGCGCAATTTTACAAATGGAAAAATGTAAATGAAATTGCGGAATCGGCGGATTTGATTATTGCGCGCCGAAGTACCGGTTTTAACGGCGTTGACGCGCGCGGTTTTACCAATTCGCCTGCAAATGGTTATGCTGCGGATTTTTCTGCTGACGTATCTTTGCAGGATTTTGAATCCGAATTTAATTCCCGTATTTCCTGCCTGTATACGATACTTGAAAATCCGCTGTTGCCGATTTCCTCTACCGAGATACGTGCGCGAATAAGGCAGGGAAAAAGCTGGAGATATTTGGTTCCGGATGCCGTTTACGCTTATATCAGTGCGCACGGATTATATTTGCGCTAATGCTTACGATTTCGGAATGGTATGCGCTCATAAAAATCAAAATAGCGGGCGCGGGCGGCAGACGGATAAATGACACGTAAACTTGTTATGTCTTTAAAATCAAGTTCTTCCGTCCGCCGCATCCTTTGGCAAAAAGATTTTAAGGCTTGTCTTAGAAGAATATAAGCTTTGAGTTTATAAAACTAAAGACTAAAAGTAATAATTGATTAGGATTTATGAGTGCACGGAACACAATGCTTTGGAAATTGATTTTCGTGTCAAAATATTTCGGCTTATAGACATAATATGCTAATTTTCTATATAATAACAATTACGCTACATGTAAATTGTGTTTTGTAACACTAGGAGGATAGTTGGCATACACTAACAACAACAATAAGGGGCAGCGAGTCAATGAAATGATTCGCGTGCGTGAGATCAGGCTTATAGATGATGAGGGCAACCAAATGGGCATTGTTCCTACGATGGAAGCACTCAGAATGGCTAAAGATAAGGGACTCGACCTTGTTGAAGTATCGCCTAATGCCAATCCGCCGGTATGCAAAATACTGGATTTCGGAAAGTACAGGTTCGAACAGGAAAAAAAGCTCCGTGATTCCAAGAAAAACCAAAAAGTACTCAAACTCAAGGAAATTCGTATGCAGCCTAAAATCGGTGCAGGCGATCTTGATACGAAAGCAAAGCATGTGCAGGAATTTTTAGACGACGGTGCAAAGGTAAAAGTTACTATCCGTTTTCGCGGACGGGAACTTGCCCATACTGACCTAGGCTACGGAGTCCTGCAGGAAGTTCTAAAGAGGCTTACTTCCGAGTATGTCGTTGAAAAATCGCCGGCTATGGACGGAAAAACGATGTCGATGACAATATCTGCAAAAGCCAAATAAATTATTGAGGTAAAGAAAATGCCTAAACAGAAGACAAAAAAGTCAGCTGCAAAACGCTTTGTTTTAACCGGTTCGGGAAAAGTAAAGCACAAGAAGCAGAATCTTCGCCATATTTTGACGAAGCGTTCTCCTAAAAGAAAAAGACAGCTGCGCGCAGCCGGAATTATTGCCGAAGCTGACGCAAGAAAAATCCGTAAGCAGATGCTGCCCTACGGTTGATGTGAGGTATAGAATATGTCAAGAGCGATAGACGGAACAAAACGTAAAAACCGCCGTGTAAAAATACTCAAGCTTGCTAAAGGCTTTATCGGCGATCGTAAATCAAATTACAAAGCTGCCAAAGATGCTGTTACAAAGGCGTTGAATCATGCTTATATTGACCGCCGCGACAGAAAACACAGTTTCCGAGCATTATGGATTTCCCGTATTAACGCGGCAGTTCGTGATGAAGGACTTTCTTATTCAAGATTTATTGACGGCTGCACAAAAGCAGGCATAACATTAAATCGTAAAGCACTTTCAAATATGGCTATTGAAGATCCTACGGCATTCAAAGCTGTTGTCGAAGCTGCTAAAAAAGCATTAAAGGCGTAAATATGACTTCCCCCGATCATGTAGAACTTCTTGTAAGAAAAGTTGAAAGCATTGTAGCAAAGACTCTAACGCTGCAGGCGGAAAACGATGCTCTTCGCACCAAGTGCGCCGAGCTTACAAATGCGCTTTCCGCTAAAACGGAGCAGCTTGCATCTTTTGAACGGGAGCAGAACATGGTTGAGGGAGGAATTTTAAAAGCACTTGAACGCTTGTCTTCAATAGAAAATTCTATATTGCAAGCTGCGGATAATTCCATTCAACAAGATAATTCAATCCAATCCGTGCAGACCTCAGAAATTCAATCTTCTTCCGGCGTACAAGCGGAACAGCCGGAAAATCGCCCCGAAAGCGTAACGCCGCAAAATAATGAAAACTCTCTCCCTTTAAACGACCAAGCTCAGCCTGCTCCCGTCCCTGAAAACGGTCAATTCGATATATTTTAAACGCAATGGGAACTCTTAAAATAGACATTCTCGGAACTTCGCTTGAGATAAAATCCGACGGAGAAAGTGCTTATTTGGATAGACTTTTGGGATATTACAAGCGTAAAACCGAAGAAATCGAAAAAAGCGTTTCAATAAAAGATCCGTTGAAAATTTCGATATTAACCGGTCTTGATTTGTGTGACGAACTTTACAAGGAACAAAAAAAGAATGCCGGTTTGACTGATTCCATTACGAATGATTCTTTTGATATAAAAACGGATGAAGTCATGCGAAAACTCATTGAAAAAATCGACAAGGCACTTTAATTGACTAAAATATGGATTGATGCCGATTCTTGCCCCAAAAAAGTGCGTATGTACGCCGCAAAATATGCCGAGATTCACTCATTGGAAATAATATTTGCAGCAAACCGATCGGTAATCGATGCGGGCGGGTATGTAAAAGCGGTTTTATGTTCAAAAGAAAAAGATGCGGCGGACAATTATATCTACCAAAATGCGACGCTTGGAGATATTGTGATAACTCGCGATATTATTCTTGCGGACAGACTTGTTGCTAAAGGAATTGCCGTAATAAACGACCGCGGAACTGCTTTTATCGAAGACAATATAAAAAACCGCCTTGCAGACAGCGCATTGAATTTGCAACTTGCGCAAATAGGTTTAGGCGGTTCCCGTAAAAGCGACTACACGAATAAAAAATTCGATGCTTTTATAAAATGTTTCCACAAAGTAATTAAAAGCTTAAATAACTGATTTACGCATGTCCGTAACTATTCCGAGTCCGGCATGGACATTATAATGGCGGAAACACGATTCCTTATTTTTAAAAACGCGGTTACAAGCTCCGGATCAAACTGGGTTCCGGAAGCCGCTTCTATTTCATCGAAAGCGTCGTCCATATTCCATGCTTCTTTATAGCAGCGTTTGTGTGAGAGCGCATCGAAAACATCCGCAACTGCAACGATACGAGCCGACAAGGGAATTTCTTTTCCTTTTAATGAACGACGGACCGTAACGGGACCTCCCATTTTATAAGGAGTACATAATTCAGGATTTTCAATGTCATCGGCAGTTAATCTGCGTCCGTCCTGTGTAGTGCAGGCAAGTTCACAGTTAAATTCGCCTGGATAACCTTTTTCGGAACCGTCGAACCATTCATGATGATGCAAAGCAATATCGCGCTCCATTTCATCAAGGGGACTTTCAGGATTTGCATAAAGCATTCCGCCGAGACAGGTATGGCCTTTCATAACGGCTCGCTCTTCGTCGGTAAACTTTGCAGGTTTTTTCAAAATCGCATCGGAAATTCCTACTTTACCTATGTCGTGGAACTTTGCGGAAATGCTCAAATTGTCGCGGAATTTATGCCGCTCATCTTCCGGAACATTGTGTTCAAAAGCCCAGCGGTCATATATTTCAACGGAAATTTTTGCAACGCGCTCAACGTGCGGATAAGTTTCTTTCGGATCGCGGAATTCGGACAATCTGAGCATTCTGCGATTCATATCGTTTATGTTATATGCATGCTGAAGAACCTGAACGGTATTTGTCGCAAAATGTTCAAGATAAAGTTCCGCATTTTCATCAAAGGCAATTTTGTTTCCGTATTTATCCTGTGCGTTGATAATCTGAAGAACGCCGAGAATAATTCCGTTCGCCATTTTTAACGGCATCGTATAAATCGATTTTGTCCTGTAACCGGTAAGAACATCTGTCTGCTTGTTGAATTTGAAAGAAAAGCTCTCCGGTATGTTGTACGCATCCGGAATGTTTACGCATTCGCCGGTAGAAGCGACATAGCCCGCTACGGATTTTCCGTCAATCGGAAACGAAAACGAAACATAAGGAAGTTTGTCGCCGGGTGCAAGTTCTCGGAGTTGAGTATCGTTTTGTGCATATTTTATTTTAAGGTTTTTACCGCTGACAACATAAATCGATCCTGCATCGGCGTTTACAATCTTGCGGGCTTCGGTAA
This sequence comes from uncultured Treponema sp., assembly GCA_963548875.1. Taxonomy (GTDB): domain Bacteria; phylum Spirochaetota; class Spirochaetia; order Treponematales; family Treponemataceae; genus Treponema_D. Next base: position 11,300 of record CAUUVZ010000068.1, read on the forward strand.
GAATACGTTCGAGAAGGACATCGACATCTTGTATGTCGTGTAATTTCCGTTCAAGTTCTATTATATGCTGGAGTTTTTTTTCTTTATCGGTCATATTTTTTTCATAAACCCCTTGTTGCCCGGAGTATGAACTAAAAATCGTAAAATATCAATATTTTCGGCGGATTTCATAAAAACGCTATTCGGATAGAGAAAAATCGAGAAAAAAATCGGATAGAATGAGGATTAAATCGTTATGCTTTTAGCATAGCGGACAATGCGCCGATTTTATCTTCATCTACGGAAGATGCGGCTTTATTCTCCGATTGAATTGCCGCAAAAACTTCCTGCCTAAAGACTTTTACGTTTTTCGGTGCTTCCACGCCGATTTTTACCTGATCTCCGCGTATGTCGATTATCGTTAAAGTGATGTTATCTCCGATTTTTATCTGCTGATCGGTCTTTCGGGAAAGTATGAGCATTATTCCCCCTTTCCTTTTAAGGCTTCTACAATATTGAATTTTGTTGTCCAACGGTTGTCGTTCAATATAACTTGGACGCATTTGTTATTCTGCTTGTTTATTACGATAGGACCCAAGAAATTAGCCGTTACGGGAGAGCCGTCATGCGGTACCGTTACAATCGTCATTATGATTATGTCTTCCGCATTTTTTATATCGATTATTTTAAGTTCGTCGTCGTCAATGTCCGCCTCATATTCGGAGTATATTAAAAACGGATCTACAAGTAAAAACGCAAGATTTTTTTTATCAATCGATTGCAGCCACAAAAAAGGTTCGTATTCCGAAGGAAGTAATACGTACCTTTTGAATTCTTCAAACCCCATCAATCCTTTGGGAAATTCGAGAATCTTTTTTTCCTCAACATCAACGATGCCCTTAGCTTTAGTTTGAACTTCCATAGTTCCTCCCATAAAAACTTTTGCAGGAAACTTCAGTTTCCGAAAAAGTTTTTAGCCGTGCGCGTGAGCGCATATGTTCAATAATCGAGTTTGCGAGAACATACGATAGCTTATTCGGTTACTTCTCAATTGAAACGATACGCATACGTATCTTCCGCAAACATCTGCGTAAACTCGAGCTAAAAAGCGGCGGCGATATTTCAGCCGCGCTTTTTAGCATTCCTCCCATAAAACAACAGGCTGCCTAAAAACATAAGTTTTTAAGACAGCCTTAAAACTTTGCGCGGATTTTATCTTTTTGAGTAGTTCTTATCAATCCATTTAAGATAATCGCCGCTTCTAATGCCGTCGATCCATTCGGGATTTGAAAGATACCATTGAATTGTTGCGGAAAGTCCTTGCTCAAAAGTCATTTTACGCTGCCAGCCGAGTTCAGTTTTGATTTTAGTACAATCGATTGCATAGCGGCGGTCGTGTCCCGGACGGTCTTTGACATAGTTTATCGTTTTACGGATTTCATCTGCGCTTTTTCCGCTAATTCCCGCCGCAGTCAATTTTTCCGCCGTAATTTCGATGATTTTTTCAAGTAAGCGTATATTTTCCCATTCGTTTTCTCCGCCGATATTGTATTTTTGTCCGCTTCTTCCGTTTTTCATAATCTGCCAGACGGCACGGTTATGGTCTTCAACATAAATCCAATCGCGGATATTTTTTCCGTCTCCGTAGACGGGAAGACTTTTGCCGTCTTTTATGTTCATAATCATAAGCGGAATGAGTTTTTCGGGGAATTGGAACGGACCGTAGTTATTCGTGCAGTTTGAGAGAGTCAGCGGAAGTCCGTATGTGTGAAAATATGCCGACGCAATATGGTCGCTCGATGCCTTGCTTGCGGAATACGGACTTCGCGGATCATAAGGAGTTGTTTCGGTAAAATAGCCGGTCTCTCCGAGTGAGCCGTAAACCTCATCCGTAGAAATATGATGGAATACGACATCGTCCCTCATGGAACCGTCGGCTTTTTTCCATAAATTCCGCGCCGTATCCAAAAGCGTAAACGTTCCCATAACGTTCGTGCGGATAAAAGATTCCGGTCCCAATATGGAGCGGTCGACATGACTTTCCGCCGCAAAATGAACTACGGTATCAATGTCGTATTCACGGAAAACGCGTTCAACGGCTGCGCGGTCGCAAATATCAAGTTTTTCAAAAAAATAGCGGCGTGTACCGTCTTTTACACCGCTCCCGAATTTTTCGTCTATGTCTTTCAGGCTTAAAAGATTTCCCGCATACGTCAAGGAGTCCGCATTAACCACCGTTCCGCCGAAACCGGAATCCGTAAAATCCGTTCCTCCCGCTGCCGACATTCCGAACAAATAATGAATGAAGTTGCAGCCGATAAATCCCGCTCCGCCGGTAATCAAAATATTGTGAAGTTTGCGTTTGCTTTCCATAAAATAATGTGCTCCGTTTTGTAAGTTCTCATTACAATAGTGAATGCGGGGGACTTTTTCAATGGTACGGAAATTCACTTTATTCGCGTTTTATATGTTAGGTCGAATATCGAGTTTCTATATTTTTTATAAATATCGTATATAGGTTACCTAAAAAATTAAAATGTATGAAAGAATTGGGATTCCAAAGGGCGAAAGTCCTTTGGTCGTGCCCAAGGAAGGAGGGTTCTCAA
>CAUUVZ010000069.1:0-12938 GCA_963548875.1 uncultured Treponema sp.
ACTAGTGCGCTTGTCGCGCACTGTAAATCCGGCGCAGGCAGGTTCCCCGTCCGTATGCTCCGGTTGGAATTATCAGATGCTTTTATCTAAAGGTCTTAGATAGCTCTATCTAAAACCTTTAGATAAGGCGATCTAAACACCTTAGATGCAGTTATCTAAAATGTTTAGATACGGCGATTTGAGCGGACGGGCAGCGGTGAAAATCAGTTTTACAGCTTTTTATTCCTCTTCCGCTGCCTTCAAATTTTCATTACATGAAAACTTGCATAACCTAGCTTTGCGAGTTTTGCCGTCAGGCAAAACTCTGAGCGGACATACGACCAATAATCGCTTTAACAACGCCTTAATATGTCAGCTCTCCAAAATGACCAACCAAACTTGCAAGAATCGGACGTTTCGTCCGATTCTTGGGACGGACAGACAACCGATTATCTGATTAACGATGCGTTAAGCTGTCCGCCCAATACTGAGTTTTGCTCCGATAAAACATACCGCACCGGAAAGCAGCGCATACAACAAGAAATATTTAAACACCTTTGAAAGAATTTTGCTTTCACAGCCTTGTGCGTTTACGGCTCCCGTTCCGATGGCGATGCACTGCGGGCAAACCATTTTTCCGATTCCGGCACCCATAAGATTCGCTGCGGCAATCCAGTATTGACTCAAAGAGAGCGAAAGTGCCGTCTCTTGCTGTAAGTTCCCGAATAAAACGCTTGTAGAAGTTCCCGAACCCGTTATGAACGCGCCTAGTACACCGATTAGCGGAGAAACAAACGGATAGAATATTCCCGTTCCTGCAAGAAGTTTTGCAATATCCGAAATCATGCCGCTGTAAATCATAACTTTTGCGGCGGACATTACCGCACAGATTGTAAAGACGGTTTTACAATATTTTGCCGCTGTTTCAAAAAGGACTTTAAATATTTCCCGAATTTTCGCTCTTTGTATGAATGCGCCTATAAAAGCTGCTGTAAATATGATAACGCCCGGCGTATTCACCCAGCTGAACGACAGCGGCTTTGCACCTTCCCCCGAATATACGATAACGGAACTTTTTATGCCTTTAAGCGCATTATAAACGGGTGGGCAGAGCGGAGAAGTCAGCATAAGAAGGACAAAAATCAAAATAAACGGAGCCCACGCCCTAAGACCTTCGGAGATGCTTATATTCAATGTTCCCTGAGAGGGAGCGTTTGAAAGTCCGACCGCATATTCATCCGGCGTTTTGATTTTGAAAAGCTTTACGGCGGCAATTATGCATATCATCGATGTTATCGAACCGATTATGTTGGGCAATTCCGGTCCTAAAAATGCTGCTGCAAAAAACCACGGCACGATAAACGATAGAGAAGCAATCGCCACGATATGAACGATTCCTTTGAGAGCTTTTATCGAGCCGCCGATTACAGCGACCATCAAAAACGGTGAAAGAGCCGTTATCAAAAGCTGAATCAGCGCAGTTTTTCCCGATAAAAGAATCGTATCAAGCCCCGTTATTGCGGCAAGTGTTACACCCGGTACACCCACCGACCCGAATGCCGTGGGAGTGGAGTTCGCAATAAGACACGCCACAACCGAATTGATTGGATCAAGTCCGATTCCCGCAAGCATTGAGGCAGGAATTGCTACGGCAGTCCCGAAACCCGCCATTCCTTCCATAAAATTACCGAATCCCCATCCGATTATCAGCATTATGATTCTCTTGTCGCCGGAGATGCCTGCAAGCATTTTTTTTATCAAATCCATAGCTCCCGTTTTTAGCGTAAGATTGTACGTAAAAAGAGCGGCTATTATTACAAGACAGATAGGCCACAACGCATTCAAAGTTCCTTCAAGTACGGCTGTGGAAATGTTCAATACATTCATTCTCCAATACGAAAAAGCAAGCGCAATCGTAACAAGCAGTGCAATTCCGCAAGCTTTATGGCTGGGCATTTTAAGTTTGCCGAGCGACAATATGAGCCATGCAATCGGCAGCATGGCAAGCGCAAAGTTTAAAAACAACATGACAGACTCCTTGAGTAAATCAACAATGATTGCATCAACTATAGCAGACTTGGAATGTCCGATTCAACGGTTTTGGAAAACGGGGGGGGGGTAATAATGGAAACAGTTTGCAAACGCTCTTGCTACCTTACCCGCCGGCTGATGAAGGCGTATGCAGTTAATATAAAACGAAAACCGCCGTCATGGTTTTACATCGGTTAAAATATTGGCTTGACTCATAAAACGGTCAGCCGTATTATCTAAGCAAGGTAAGCAAAGGTAGAAGTCAATATAGGAGCGGACATAGGGTCTTCGGACATGCTACAGGCAGTGAGGTTCAACTCCCACCGCCTTTGCTTACCTTATTTTTTTAGGCTTAATTTCGAGTTTTACAAACTCAAAGCTTATATTCTTCTAAGGCAAGTCTTAAACCTTTTTTTTCACAAGGGAGTGGCGGACAGTTAAATTGCTTTTACGGACTTAGCTTATTTTCTGTCCGCTTCAAGTTTCGAAAATTCGAAACTTGTGCAACCGGTCACAGCCTGTAGATTTCCCACTTGGGTTTAATAAAGAATCTTTTACGCAATTTTGCCGTGCAAAATTGCATCGGACGGGGAACCTATTACGTCTTTCATATCCAATTTTTCCGTCCGCAGCACGCAGTTTTTCTCCCTTGAGAACCCTCCTTCCTTGTGCACGACCAAAGGATTACCATCCTTTGGAATCCAAAGTTATCTTCATATTTTAATTTTTTAGGTGAGCTGTGTGCGGTGTTTATAAAAATAGAAGAATTCGACATTTGTGTTGTTAGCTGTTTCGGATAAAAGTTTATCTCCGCCTCTCTAATCAACATACGGAAAACTCCGACATAATTGATGAAAAAAAATTAAAGTCCTTTTTAACGGGAGTCGTATTGCTACGGCTCCCGTTAAAGGGTCATCCGAACCGGTTGTCTTATTAGGCTCGTTTTATTTTTTCAGCAGCGCGGCAAAGGGATTGTACGTTGTGCCGTCATCATTGCCGGAAGAGCGGAAGCCGCCTTTTTGTCCGCCTGCAAACGAGTTTTCTTTGCGCGCTCCTGCGTTTTGCCGTCCGGAGCCTACCGCCGATTTTGCGTTTTGCCGGACGATGACGACGCGCCGCTTTTCTTCTCCGTCTGCCTTTGCGCCTTTACCGGTTGCGGCACCCAAGCGGGACATCGCATCGCTTTTGAGCGACAAGCTGATTCTTCTGCGGTCTTTGTCGAGCGCAAGAATCGTAAATTCTTTTACGTCGCCGACTTTTATCACGTCCATCGGGTCTTTTACAAAAGTATCGCTTAATTCGCTGACATGAATCAGTCCCGTTTCGTGCAGTCCAATATCGACGAACGCGCCGAAATCTACGACGTTTTTGATTTTGCCGGTAACTTTCATGCCCTCTTTTAAGTCTTCAAACTGTAAGACACCCTGCTGCATAATCGGTGCAGGGTAGCCGTCGCGAGGATCGCGGTTTGGTTTTTGCAATTCTTCTATTATATCGTTGAGCGTCATCTCTCCGACGGCATATTTTTCGCACAACTGTTTTTTGAAGTCGGCAGTGATTTTTTCTTTATTTTGAATGAGCGGAAGGATTTCGCGCGCAGCTCCGTAGTTTTCGGGGTGCACCCACGTGTTGTCGAGAGGCTCCGAACTTTCAGGGATTTTCAAAAATCCCGCGCACTGCTCGTAGGCCTTCGGTCCCAGTCCGCTCACCTTTTTCAAGTCCTCGCGGTTCGTGATTTTGCCGTTTCCGTCGCGGAATGCGACAATCTTTTTTGCCGTCGCGCTCGTGATGCCGGAAACGTATTTGAGCAAAGAGTAGCTTGCCGTATTCAAATTGACTCCGACTTGATTGACCACCGAACCGACAACTTCATCGAGCGTTTCGCCGAGTTTTTTCTGATTTACATCGTGCTGGTACAGTCCGACTCCGATCGCCTTCGGATCGATTTTTACGAGTTCTGCGAGCGGGTCTTGCAGGCGGCGACCCATGCTGATGGCACCGCGTATCGTCAAATCCAAGTCCGGGAATTCTTCGCGCGCAATGTCGCTTGCAGAATAAACGGACGCACCGCTTTCATCTACGACCGTGTAGCGTACGTCCTTGTAATTTTCGCTGATGACCTTGCTGACAATCGCCTGTACTTCCTGACTGCCCGTACCGTTTCCGACGGCGACCACTTGAATGTCGTATTTGTCGATCGCCTCATTGATTTTGTCGTACGCGCCGTCAGGGTCTGCAACCTGTTTTATGAGGAAGCTGCCGAGATATTTGCCGGTTTCGTCAAGCGCGGCGCACTTTGTTCCGGTACGGATTCCCGGATCTACGCCGAGTACGCGGCTTCCTTTAATCGGCTGCGTCATCAAAAGATTTTTTAAGTTTTCGCTAAAAATCCCGATGCCGTGTTCGTCGGCATGGTCGGCGTTGTCGCTGCGGATTTCGCGTACAACGGCAGGGGATAAGAGACGCACAACGCCGTCTTCAATCGCTTCGCCATAATATTTATTCGGGATTTGAACGCCTCGCTTCAATAAATCGACCGCCGCATCAACGTCAACGTCAATCGTAACGTCCAAAACGCCTTCGCGCTCGCCGCGGTTGATTGCAAGAATCCGGTGCGGCTTCACTTGGTCAAGCGGCTCGGAAAAGTCCCAATACATCTGATAGGTCGAAGTTTTCGCCGCGCTTTCTTCCGTCTGCCCTTCGGGGACGATGCCTTTAGTCTTGATATTGCCGGTTTTAATGTAGAGATTGTGGACGGATTCGCGGTTTTGCGTGTTCTGCGCCGTCCGCTCTGCAAGAATATCCTTTGCGCCGCCGAGCGCGTCTTCCGCCGTCGGAACGCTCAATTCGGGCGTTTCCGCATTCTCTTTTATAAATTCTTTCGCCTTTTCTTCGATTGCAGCGTCGCCAAGCTCAAGCATCGCGTCTGCAAGCGGGTCAAGTCCCTTTTCAATCGCGACCATACCGCGCGTCTTCTTCTTTTTCTTAAACGGTGCCCATAAATCCTCAAGCTCCGTCAGCGTAGAGGCGGACAAAGCCGCAGTATACAGCGACTCGGTTAATTTTCCTTGCGCGAAAATGCCCTTTATGATTTCAAAACGCCGTTCCTCAAGATTCCTGTACGATTTAAACAGATGGTCGCAGTCGCGCACCTGCACTTCGTCGAGCGAGCCGTGCATTTCTTTTCTGTAACGGGAAATAAAAGGAATCGTGCATCCTTCATTGACAAGACCGATAACCGCGCCGACTTGCTGCACGCGAATGTTCAGCTCATCGGCAATTTTTTTCATAATCTCAACTTCATTGACATTTAAAGCGTCAATAGCTTCCTGTGTAAATTCCATGCGCGCATTTTACGCAAAACGGTGCAATATGGGAATGGGGGTGGGAATGGTAGAAGCGTAATTTTCAAGATGAAGCGGATTTACCTAAACCTTTTCCGTAAGTTTTCAAACTTTGCCGATTTTCGCACTTCTCCGCTATATACAATGCTGAAGAACTATGATTATAACAAATACGAATTACCTAAAGCCGTTTTTCAAGCCGGTAGAAGAGCTTTGCTTCACGGACGACTATATGTTCGGAATCATAATGAAAAACGAGCGCATTTGCCGCGGCGTTTTGGAAAGGATGCTGCACATAAAAATAGGCAAAATAGAATATCCGACATTGCAAAAGTCCATAAGTCCGTTTTACGAAAGCAAAGGAATCCGGCTTGACGTATACGCCGCCGACGATTCTCGCATATTCGATATTGAGATGCAGACTAACATCACGCCGGACTTGGGAAAACGCTCGCGCTACTACCAGAGCATGATGGATTCGGACAACCTGCTAAAGGGACAAAGCTATAGCGAGTTAAAGGAAAGCTATGTCCTTTTCATCTGCCTCTACGACCCGTTCAAACAGGGGCTGCCGGTGTACACATTCAAAAATATTTGCGAAGAAAATCCTAACGCTTTGTTAAATGACAAATCGTACAAAGTATTTTATAATGCCTCAGCATACGAAAAAGAAAGCGACAAAGAGCTGTTTGCGCTCTTGCAGTACATAAGCCGCAAACAGGCGAGCAGCCCGTTTACCAACGAGATAAACGGACTCGTGGAACAAGCCAAACGGAACGAAGCGTTCAGGAGCAGTTATTTATCTATGAACTTACGAGAATACGATTTGAGACGCATGGGTAGGGAAGAAGGCATTCAGACCGGCATTGCAATAGGCGAACAAAGAGGAATGTTAACAGGCGTAGAAAAAGCAAATCTCGATAATGCGAGAAGTTTTCTTGCGGACGGCTTGAGCATTGAACAAGTTGCGCGCTGTATCAATCTCCCGCTTGAAACCGTCCGCAAACTCAAGGCGGAAGTTTCCGCTACAAAAGAAAACCTGTAACTAGTCAAATTTTCTGCCGGATGAAGCAAAACCGACTACGAACGGTGAAACGGCTTTTCAAAACCTTATTTTCAGCAGTTTTTCCTAAAGGAGTCCTTACTAAAGACCTCTTTCCTAGCAGTTTTCACAATGTGAAACTGCAGGCTGACGTACTGCAGAGCCGGTTTTACGACCTTTTCGCAATAACAGTTTTTTATATTCCAAAAAATATTCAAATAAATTATACTCGCGCACATGAATATTAACGCAATCATACATCATGCGTATGACAATTTTTGTTATCCGCTGAATGACGAAGAGCTTGAAATAAGCATTTTAACGGGAAAAGATGTTGAAAAAGTCTCCATTATCTGCGGTGATCCTTTTGCAGGAGAATTTATAGACGGTGTTTTTGAGTGGAGCGGCAAAGAAATCGAAATCACTGAAAAGAAAGAGCTTGAAACACATTTCAGATGGACTTTATCGGTAAAGCCGCCGTTTAAACGGGCGCGCTATTATTTTAGATTATCCGACGGAAAAGAAACGCTTTGCTACCTTGAAAGCGGTTTTATGACGGACGAAACACGGAAAGCCAAGCGCGATGTCGCGGGATATTTTACATTTCCGTGGATGAATGCCGGAGATATATGCAAGGTTCCCGAATGGGCTGAAAATACCGTTTGGTACCAGATTTTTCCGGCGCGCTTTTGCCGCGGCAAAACGGATTTTGTTCCCGACCGTCTAAAAGAATGGGCTGCATTGGGACAAAAAGCGGATAACGGCGATGTGTTCGGGGGGAATCTTCAAGGCATTATCGACAAAATCGAATATTTGGCTGATTTGGGAATAGGCGGAATTTACATGACGCCGGTAAACAAATCGCCCTCGCAGCACAAATACGATACGTCGGACTATCTTGAAATCGACCCCTCGTTCGGAACAAATGCGCAAATGCGCGAGCTTGTCGAAAAAGCCCACGCACACGGAATTCGTATTATGCTTGACGGCGTATTTAATCATGCCGGATGGGAGTTCTTTGCCTGCAAAGATGTAATGAAATATCGTGAAAAATCAAAATATGCTTCATGGTTTATGATAAACGACTACAATTTTGATTTTAGCGGCAAATTTTGGGGGCAAGAAAGCAATTCGGGACGGGGAAAGTTTTACGCATTCGCTTTTTTTGACGGAATGCCCAAATTGAATACGAACAATCCCGAAGTGCGTAAATATCTTCTTGATGTTTGCGAGCACTGGGTAAAAGAATTCGACATAGACGGAATCCGGCTTGACGTTGCAAATGAGATTTCACACGTATTCTGCAAAGAACTGCGTACAAGGATGAACGCATTAAAGCCGGATTTTTATCTCATGGGTGAAATATGGCACAACGCGCTGCCGTGGCTTCGCGGCGATGAATTCGATTCCGTTATGAATTATCCGCTCTTGAATGCGATTGCGGACTTCTGTACGGATGAAAGCACTACTGCGAAGCATTTTGAATACGCAATAAACCGCTGTTATTCAATGTATTTTAAGCAAGTAAACCGCGTATTATTCAATCAAATGGATTCTCACGATACGGTTAGAATCGTAACTCGCTGCAAGGGCGATAAAAAACGCGCCGCCGCCGCTCTTACGCTGTGTTTTTCAATGCCGGGTTCCGCTTGTATCTACTACGGTACGGAAGTTTTTCTTGAAGGGGGCGGCGATCCCGACAACAGACGCTGTATGCCGTGGAAGGAAATGGAACAGGGAATATTTTCCGGCGATATTGAATTTGTAAAGAATCTTATACATTTGCGCAGAACTCATCCTGCGCTGCGCAGCACCGAAATGCGTTTCGTTTACGGAGACAATATAAAAGAAGACGGAAAACTGCTCTTTGTCGAAAAGACAAGCGAAGACGGTAAAGAAAAAATTGCAATTATCGTAAATGCGTCCGACAAGGAGCAGAAACTTGCTGTTCTTCAAAATGCGGAGATTCTTTTGCAAAGCGCAGCAATAAAAGACGGTATTATCGCCCCCGACGATTTTGCAATTATTCGTTTGTAAACTTTAGCGACTGCGCATAAAAATTGCCCGGGCGGCGGATGCTGTTTAAAAATCGGATTTTTCTGCCACCTGAGCGCAGTCTGCCTTATGACTGTGCAAGTTTATGAAAAAAATTATATAATCCGCAAAATCAATCGATTCGGAAGATTTGATTTCAGAACCGGTTACTTTGAGACGCAATGTTTTAAGTCGTTAGTTTTGAACGGCTTAGAACCCGTCAACCTGAACGATAACAAAGTTGTCGAGCAGTTTTAATATTTCCCTAAACGAGGTAAAAATGGCTTATCCTTTCGATACTATCGAGCCTAAATGGCAAAAATACTGGGACGAACACAAGACGTTCAAAACCGTTGAAGATTCTTCCGTTCCTAAAGAAAAACGCGCCTATGTGTTGGATATGTTTCCCTATCCGTCGGCGCAGGGGCTGCACGTCGGGCATCCTGAAGGTTACACGGCGACAGACATCTACTGCCGCTACCTCAGAATGAACGGCTACAACGTGCTGCATCCGATGGGCTACGACGCGTTCGGGCTTCCGGCGGAAAATTACGCGATCAAAACCGGCACGCACCCCAAAACGACGACCAACGCGAACATCGAACATTTTACCAAGCAAATTAAAGCGCTCGGTTTCAGTTACGACTGGGATCGCTGCATCGAAACCTGCACCCCCGATTACTACAAATGGACGCAGTGGATTTTTTTGCAGCTGTACAAAAAGGGACTTGCATACGAAAGCAACACGCCCATAAATTGGTGTCCGAGCTGTAAAACGGGGCTTGCCAACGAAGAAGTCAAAGAAGGCAGGTGCGACCGCTGCGGCTCTGCGGTAACGCATAAGACGATTCGACAGTGGGTGCTCAAAATTACGGCGTATGCCGACCGGCTGCTCGACGATTTGGAAGAACTTGATTGGCCGGAAAGCGTTAAACTCATGCAGAAAAACTGGATTGGACGCAGTACCGGCGCGGAAGTTGATTTTGCAGTTGCCGACAAAGACGGAAAAGCGACTTCCGACAAGTTGACCGTCTACACGACGCGCGCGGACACGCTGTTCGGCGCAACGTACATGGTTATCGCGCCTGAACACGCGCTTGTTCCGCGTCTCGCCACGCCGGAGCAAGAAACTGCCGTCAACGCGTACATCGAAGAAGCGGCGAAAAAGTCCGACCTTGAGCGTACGGAACTTTCCAAAACGAAGAGCGGCGTTTTTACCGGCAGTTACGGCGTCAATCCCGTCAACGGGCGTCTCATTCCCATTTGGATTTCCGACTACGTTTTGACCAGCTACGGCACGGGCGCGATTATGGCGGTTCCCGCGCACGATGAGCGCGACTGGGATTTTGCAAAAAAATTCGGACTGCCGATTGTAAAAGTCGTTGCGACTAAAGAAGAAATTGCATCTCTTGCCGGAGGCGACGAAACAAAAGGCGCGGAAATCTTAAAAGCGGCTGCCGCAAATGAAGATGAGTATAAGGCACTTGCAGAAAAATTCCCTTCCGTGTTTGACGTTGCGGACGTCTGCACTTCGGCAAAGGACGGCTATTCGATAAACTCCGGCGAATTGACGGGACGCGCGACAAAAGACGCTATCAATGCGATGATAGAAGGGCTTTCCGAGCGGAAAATCGGCAAAAAAGCCGTCAACTACAAACTCCGCGACTGGATTTTCAGCCGTCAGCGGTATTGGGGCGAGCCGATCCCCCTCGTTCACTGTCCCGACTGCGGCACCGTCCCGCTGGACGAAAAAGATTTGCCGCTTGAACTGCCGGACGTAAAGACCTACCAGCCGACCGGCACCGGCGAAAGTCCGCTTGCAGGCATTACCGACTGGGTAAACTGCGCCTGCCCCGTCTGCGGCAAACCCGCCAAACGCGAGACGAACACGATGCCGCAATGGGCGGGCAGCTGCTGGTATTATCTGCGCTACCTTGATCCCGCGAACAAAACCGCCTTTGCCGCGAAGGACAAAATCGATTATTGGCTTCCGGTTGACTTGTACGTCGGCGGCGCGGAACACGCGGTCTTGCACCTCTTGTACGCGCGTTTTTGGCACAAAGTCCTCTACGATTTGGGACTCGTGAACACAAAAGAGCCGTTCCAACGCCTTGTCAATCAGGGAATGATAACCTCGTTCGCGTTCCAGCGCGCCAATAAAACGCTTGTGCCGACCGATGAAGTTGAGCAGCGCGGCGACGGCAATTTTTATGAAAAGGCGACCGGCGAAAAACTTGAGCAGATTGTCGCAAAAATGTCCAAGTCGCTGAAAAACGTCATCAATCCCGACGAAGAAATCGCCCGCTACGGCGCGGATTCCGTGCGTATGTACGAAATGTTCATGGGGCCGTTGACCATGAGTAAGCCGTGGAACACGCAAGGAATCATCGGAATCAACCGTTTTCTGCAAAAAATCTGGGACTTGAGCGAAAAGCCGATTGAAAAAATCGACTTGAACGGTACGAAGGACAAAACGCTTGCCGCACTCAAAAAGACCTTTGCCGCAACGGTGAAAAAAGTTACAAAAGACACGGCAAACCTCGACTTCAACACGGCGATAAGCCAAATGATGATTTTCATCAACGAATTGTCGAAGCAGGACACGCTCCCCGAAGCAATGTGGAGCGATTTTGTAAAAATGCTTTCCGTCTACGCGCCGCATTTGGGCGAAGAGTTGTGGCAAAAGCTCGGGCACGATGACACAATCGCGTATGAGCCGTGGCCTCGCTTTAATGAATCGGACTTGACGGACGACGTCAAAACCATCGTCGTCATGGTAAACGGCAAACTGCGCGGCAAGTTTGAAGCTGCGTCCGGTGCTCCGAAAGCCGAACTTGAAGCTGCTGCAAAGAGCGCAGAGGGAGTCGGCAAATTCCTTGAGGGAAAGAAAATCGTTAAGACCGTCATTGTGGAAAACAAACTTGTAAATTTTGTAGTTAGCTGAGGCGCGCGGACGGAAAAATGCGGATTATAAAACCGAAACGCATTTTTCCGTCCGCAGCAATATTTTTCATAGCGCGCTAAATAAAAGTGCCGCTATTTTCCGTGATAATTGATAAGAGTTGTGATTTTTGACGGTGCGAGAACTTTTTCGTAATTAAGCTCCGGTAATCCGAGCACTCCGAAAAAGTCGGAAACCGTTCCTCCTCCCTGTTCGATGAGATTCCGCGCGGCAACCAAAGTTCCGCCGGTAGCTATTAAATCGTCGACAATTAGATAATTTAAACCGGGTTTTATATCGCGTTTATGCGCTTCAATTTCCGCCGTCCCGTATTCAAGGGCATATTTACATTTATACGTATCACCCGGAAGTTTTCCCCGCTTTCTTATAAGAACAAGCGGAATTTTCAATCTGTCCGCAAGCGGAGCCGCAAACAAAAAACCGCGCGATTCCACACCGGCAACTCCGTCAATATTCTTATCGCTGTATAATTCAACCATTTTATCTATGCAAAATGAAAAAGCATCGGGATTTATAAAAATCCCCGTAACATCATAAAAAAGAATACCGGGCTTTGGGAAATCGTAAACACGTCTTACAGCCTTATCGAGAAGCTCTAAATCCATCATATCGTGAAGTCTACATTGCTTTTTTGATATTGGCAAGGCGGAAAATTCTAGCATATTGAATTGTAAAGCGATTTCAGTAAGTTCTTCGCCGGAACGTATTTTGTTGAAGTCTTCAGTTATGTTTTGCTATAATTCGGGAAACATAGGAGATTTATTATGAATACGAAAATACTTTCCGTCGGAGGCTCGATTATCGCTCCCGACAAACCTGATTCAGGATTTCTAACTTCATTTATTGCAATGATAAAAGATTGGCTAAATGCGGATCCCGCACGCCGCCTTATACTTGTTGCGGGAGGCGGTGCGCCGGCGCGCGTTTACCAGAACGCATACAAAGAGGTCGCTGCAGAACTCCGCGAAAATATCGAGGGCGATGCCGCAGACAAAATCGGAATTATGGCAACGCGCTTAAATGCGGAACTTGTAAAAGCTTTGTGCGGAGAACTATGCAAAAACGATGTAGTTTATAATCCGACGGAAAATATTGAGTTTTCAGGAAGAATACTTGTAGCGGCGGGCTGGAAACCGGGTTTTTCCACCGACAACGATGCCGTTCTTTTGGCTGAAAAATTTTCCGCAGACACGGTACTTAATCTTTCAAATATTGAAAAAGTTTACACCGACGATCCGAAAAAAAATCCTTCGGCAAAACCGATTGACAGTATTTCATGGCAGGATTTCCGCAAGATGGTAGGCGATAACTGGACGCCGGGAAAAAATACGCCGTTTGACCCGATTGCATCAAAAAAAGCGGAAGAATTAAATCTCAAAGTTATTTGCGCATCGGGAAAAAATATTGAAAACATAAAAAATATCCTTGACGGCAAAGACTTTGTCGGTACGAAAATCGGCTGACGAAAAAACATCTCTAACCGAAATGTTTTTAGGCTTAATTTCGAGTTTTACAAACTCAAAGCTTATATTCTTCTAAGGCAAGC
>CAUUVZ010000070.1:0-12929 GCA_963548875.1 uncultured Treponema sp.
GACAGAAAATAAGCTAAGTCCGTAAAAGCAATTTAACTGTCCGCCACTCCCTTGAGAAGGAAAAGGTTTAAGGCTTGCCTTTAGAAAAATATAAGCTTTGAGTTTATAAAACTCGAAATTAGGGATAATAACTAATTAGGATTCATGACTGCACGGAAGGCAATGCTTTGAAAATTGATTTCCGTGACTTCGATAATAAACTCCTTGACCGAACGTTTTTTTTTATATATAGTAACGAAACCTGCCCGAATGGCGGAATTGGCAGACGCGCTAGGTTCAGGTCCTAGTGAGAGCAATCTCATAGGAGTTCAAGTCTCCTTTCGGGCAATGCAGCTTTATAAGGCTGCTTTTTTATTTTAAATAGCCTTATCAACTTTTATTCGTGCATAAAGTAAACACCCGGACTGTAATTACCGTATTGAGAATCGGATATTTTCACTGAAATGCGCTAAATCTTATGTTGCCGCAAATATACGCTTTGTATTTTGCAGACTCATTTCGCTTAAAATATAATCTACCGCAAAATCGTTTGTTTCAGTGGGAACGGAGTCCAAAATCTGAAAATTAAAGCACACTCCGCATGAAATTACAGGCGAGCCTTTAAGAGCGGATAAAAATTTATCGTAAAAGCCTTTGCCTCGCCCAAGACGTGCACCCGAATGTTCAAATGCAAGAGCCGGAACCAAAATAAGACAGCCTTTTTCGTAAGATATTTTGCGGATATCGGATATAGAAAGTTTTTTTAGATATTCTTTCGGCTCGCGTATTCCGAAAACACCGCGCTCCAACTGATTTTCAAATTCTTTTATGTCCGATTCCTCTCCGCTTGCCGAATTCTCAAGCAGATAAAAATCCATATCATTGGTTCCGTTTATTATTCTTGGAACTGCAACATATTTTCCTAAAATCAAAGCATTTTTTATTATAGGCGTAATATCGACTTCTTCCGGCATCGGCATATAAGCTAAAATCATATTCGCTTTTTTATAAATCTCGGAATCCGAAAGCAAAGAGCAAGCTTTTTTTGAATCGGATTCATTTAAGCCGGAAATATTTTTTCGCAGATTCAATTTCGCTTTTATTTGCCGGCGAATATCTTTTTTTGCCTGTAGTATCAGCTGTTCCGTTAAAAAAACGTCTTTTTGCGCGGTGATTTTATTTTCAATATCCATTATAAAATTGTTCGACTTGTAAAAAAATATTTTTGATTATCGATTAAGTTTTTGCATAGCGCAAAAGCACGATACTCAAAAGCACAAAAAATATTACCGGCGACCACGCGCCTGCAAAACCTGTAATGTAACCGAATTTTGCTAAAAGCATCGTTATCATCTGCATGACGTAAAATAAAACAGCCGCTCCGACTGAAAGCGACAGGCTTATGAGCAATACGTTTTTGCGCGATTTTCCGGAAAGTCCTATCGAAAGAAATACGACTATAAAAACGATAAACGGAAAAGAAAATTTTTTATAATAAATCGAAAGTTCCTCGTTGAAAGGCAATCCTACGCGTTTTAAATGCTCGATATAAATTTTTGCATCTTTGGAACTTATCTGTTCTACGCTCACGTTGCTGCTTCTGAATGTTTCTGCCGGTTCGTTTAATCGGCTTAGACGCTCTTTGGACGGAGTACCGTATAAGAGCGTTCCGTCTTTGTATTCGTATTGAATCGGATTTTGGAGAATCCAGATTTTGTCTTCTTTGTTCCAGACGGCATAGTCTGCTCTGATAATTGCATCAGGACTTCGGTCTTCATTGCGGTAGACCAAGCACAGATTTCTAAGCGATTTATCCGAATCGGAATATTCTTGAGCATTGTAAATAATCAGCGAATTATCAGAAAGAACAACAACGCTTTCGTTGTCGAGACTTTTTTCTTCGCCTAAAAGTTTGTTTTGCAGGGCGATTTTTTTTGCGTAAGTGGGAACGACAAGTAAATCATCAAAGAAAAAAAGTCCGAAACTCATCAAAAATGAAAATATTAAAAGCGGCGCAGTAAACTTTACCAGCGGAACGCCGCCTGCAAAAACTGCGGTAAGCTCGTTACTTGCATAAAGATCGCTTAATGTATAGGAAACCGCAAAAAGAATTCCAAGCGGCACCGAATACCATACCGTTTTAGGCAAATACAGAACCATTAAATATGCGACTTGTTTTGCCGCCGCTTCATTTTGAATAAACTTCCAAAGATTCATCAATAAATCGACAAGTATTAAAACCAGCGAAAAGAATCCTATCGAACCTAAAAAAATCGGTATAAAACGTTTAAAAAGATATTGAACAAGTTTCATCGTCTTTTCAGCAGGAAATAAAATAAACCGCCTGCTCCTCCGATTAAAATATTTGGAAACCACATTGCCCAAAATCCGTCCAGCCCGTTGCGTGCGGCAAAAAGCTGCCCCAAAATCATCATTGCCCAATAAATAAGACAGATAAAAAGCCCTACGATTAAGCCGATTGTTTGTCCGTTGTGTTTCCCGAATATAAATGCCAGAGGCAGCGCAAGAAATGCAAAAAAAATCGAACCGAAAGGCAGCGAAAACTTTTTATTGTATTCCATTATGTACCGATTCAGCATTTGTTCCGTGTAATTTTGAGTTTGTTTCATTTCACGGATTTTTCGTCCCAAGTCATAAAATGTCATTTCTCTGGGCGATGTTGCGAAACTTCCCCCGAACACGGAAGAATCGAATATATTTAATGCAGCATTCGATGCTGAAAGTATGTCGAAGCTGTTGCTTTTTACGGTGTCTATAAATGCAACAATGCTGTTTTCCATGTTCAGCTGCATAAGAACTCCGTCTTTTTTAGCACTTGCAAGACTTGATTTACCGGCAACCACAATTCGTTCTTTATTTCCTCCGCTTCTGTCAAAAAAAACAATATCCGATACGATTCCGTCGTTTACATCGCCTATAACTATCGTTGCATCGTTTAAGTGTTTTATCGAATGAGCTTCGATTTCTACTGCGGGATTCGAGCGGATTATTTCACGGGATAATTTGTTGTAATTTATCATGCTGACCGGCAAAAGGTAATCGTTTACAAAAAAAGATATTACTGAAATTCCTAATCCCAGTATCAGCACGGGAATTACGAATACTGCATAATTTTGCCCCGAAGCGCGCAAAATCAGCACTTCATTTTCCGTCATGATGCGCCCCAGACACATTAAAAATCCTACCAAAGTTGCAAACGGAGCGGACTGCGCGATTATTGCAGGCAAACTGTATACTATAAGACGCACGACATCGGCAACAGGCACTCTCTTTTTTAAAATATCTTCTGCGAGCAGCAAAATTTGATTCACAAAGAAAATCATAAAAAAGAACAAAAATGCAATCGTAAAATAAAGCAAAAGTTCTTTTACAAGATAACGTATGAGCAGATAATTTTTAAGCTGACCTTTTTTTAAATATTTGACTTGAAAACCGTCTACTTTATCTGCAAGTCGTTCAATGAGAGCTGCACAGTATTTTTTATAAAATTCGATTACTGCGCTTTCAATTTTTTCGTAAACGGCGGTAATAAATTTTAAAGATTTAAGCAGCAGCTCATACGATTTTTTCAGAAAAATCACGAAGAAACTCCGGTCGAACCGAAACCGCCTTTGCCGCGTTCCGTTTTATCCAAGTCTTGTACGTTCTCAAATCGGGCAAGAGTTACCGGCGCAGTTACGATTTGCGCAATTCGGTCTCCGCAGTTTACGGTAAAGTCTTCCCGCCCTAAATTTATGAGAATTACTTTTAATTCTCCCCGATAATCGCTGTCGATTGTTCCGGGTGTGTTTAAAACCGTAACACCGTTTTTTGCCGCAAGCCCCGAACGCGGACGCACTTGAATTTCAAAACCTTCAGGAATCGCAAAATAAAGTCCCGTAGGAATTATTGCCCGTCCGCCTGAAGGTATTGATACGGGCGAATCCAGCAGCGCACACACATCAGCTCCTGCGGCTCCGCTTGTTTTATAAGAAGGAATAACTGCACCCGCTTCCGCGACGCATTTAATGTCTGCAATATTCATGCGGCGAATTATATCACAAGAATCGCTTCGGCTGGAAGTAAGTGCGCCGGGGCATTTTGTTTCGTTACGCGTCGATTTCCTCCGCAAGATGGTGCACGATGAACTCCCTGCGTTTGGGCGTGTTTTTGCCCATGTAAAACTCCAGCACGGCGGGTACGTTTTTAAGACTTTGTATCGTAACAGGCGTCAAATGAATGCCGACATCCTCGCTTTCGCCGCTCTTGCGTTCGTGGATAAACTGCCCGAACTCCGACGGACTGATTTCGCCGAGCCCCTTAAAGCGCGTAACTTCCGCGCTCGCGCCGAGCCGCTTTACTTCGCGGTCGCGCGACTCTTCCGAATAGCAATACACCGTAGCACTTTTTGTGCGCACTCTAAAAAGCGGTGTTTCAAGAATAAAAATGTGTCCGGTCAGTACCAGCTCTTCAAAATACAAAAGCAGATAGGTCATAATCAAATTGCGGATATGAAAGCCGTCGTTATCGGCATCGGTTGCAATGACGATTTTATTGTAGCGCAAGCCCTCAATGTCCTTTTGAACGCCGAGCGCAAAGGTGAGATTTTTCAATTCCTCGTTATCGAACAGCGCGGTCTTTTTGCGTCCGTACATATTTTCAGGCTTGCCGCGGAGACTGAATATAGCCTGCGTCGCAACGTCGCGCGAACCGACCATTGAACCCGTCGCGGAGTCTCCTTCCGTGATAAATATCATCGAATCTGCGCCTTTTTCTCCGTCCTGCAAGTGATAGCGGCAGTCCTTGAGCTTCGGGATTTTGAGAGAAACAGTCTTAGCCGCGTCGCGCACCTGCTTTTCGGTAACGTTGTTGATTTCCGCACGCGCTTTCATGTTGCGGATAATTTTATCTTCCAGCGCACCTGCGACGTCGGGATTGCGCCTAAGCCAGTCGTCAATCGCCGCCTGCATTTCTTTCATAATCGGCAAGCGGATTTCAACGTTGCCGAGTTTGTTTTTCGTCTGGCTCGTGAACATCGGATTATCAAGCCCGATTTTCACCGCCGCAAGCAAGCCGCCTGCAACGTCGCGCTGGTCATAGTCTTTTTTGAAAAACTCGTTGACACCTTTCGTAAAACCGTCGAGAAAAGCGGTAACGTGTGTGCCCCCGTCTTCCGTGCTCTGTCCGTTGACGAATGAATAAACGAATTTGTCGAGGCTTGCCGTGTGCGTCATAACGAATTGGACGGCTGCCCCCTCGTATGCGAACGGCGCATAAAGCGATTTTCCTTCACCGCCCATTTCGTTAATGAGCAGGTCTTTGAGTCCGTTTTTGCTTAAAAATTCTTTGCCGTTACAGACAATCAAAAGTCCCGGATTTAAGTACGCGTAATTCCATAGGCGTTTTTCGACCATATCCATATTGAATGCGTACTTCCCGAACAGTTTTTCATCCGGTACAAACTCAATATAAGTGCCGTTTTTAACGCCCGGCTTCGCCGCACTTGTTTTACCGCTTTTCTTTTTGCCGCGTTCGTATTCGACAGCGGCAACTTTTCCGTCTCGGACTGAAGCCGCACGAAAATATGACGAAAGTGCATTTGTCGCTTTGATTCCGACGCCGTTCATGCCGATTGCCTGCTTGAACACCGAATTATTATATTTTGCGCCCGTATTTACGTTCGATACGCAGTCGTCGAGTTTCCCGAGCGGAATACCGCGCCCATAATCACGTATTTTTACGCGTCCGTCTTGTATTTCAATGTCTATCCGCGCCCCGAAGCCTTGAGTAAATTCATCGACAGCGTTGTCGATTCCCTCTTTTAAGAGAATGTAAATGCCGTCGTTTTCGTTGGAACCGTCTCCCAGCGAGCCGATGTACATTCCGGGCCGCAAGCGAATGTGCTCCAGTCCCTCTAAATGCAGAATTGAATCTTCATCGTAAACGGAGAGTGCGGATTTTGTCGGAGATTTTTTTGCAGCAGACGGGGACGGGGAAGCCGCCGTGCCGATAGTTACAGCTGCCGCCTTTGATTTTGCCTTAGTCGATTCTTTTTTTTTCAAATCGGCAGAAGAAGCCGCACTTGCCGTTGTTTTTACCGCATTTCCTGTCGATACAGCTGTTTTTGCAGATGCAGCAACTCTCTCTGCACGTGAACGAAGTCCTGTTGTTTTACCTGTTGTGTTTAAAATCGAAGTTTTAGAATTATCTTTTCCACCCATGCCGCTACTATACAACGGAATCGGAAATGATGTCCATCGCGAGCATGATTGGAAAAAGTATAGAATTTCGCAAGCTGCGAAAAACTTGAGGTTTTCTTAATGTGTGATTTTTATCCTTTCATTTGCCAATGAAAAGATAAAGTTCCTTTTCTTCTCTGTTTATGCGGTAATTCAGCGCGTGCTTTACTTTTGCAAAGGTCGTTTCAAAGCCGGCTTTGTTTGAGAGGATTTTTGATGCAGTGTTATAGTTTTCTGCAAAATCCGTATATATTTTTGCAAGGTCTCCCATTTCTTCCATGTAATTTTTTGTAATTGCCCTTATTTTTGCGTCCGAGCTTTTTAGAAGTAACGGATAAAGATGTTTGTCCTCGGAAGCGAGGTGCATTTTTATTACTCCTGTCATACGGTTTATTAACTCTGAGAGCTTATCTGCACTGCTTTCGATTCCGTTTTGAACAAGTACGCTTATTTCGTTCAGGAGCGATTGGATCGCTCTGTGTTTCGTTATATAAAGTTCAGTCAACATTATTTGCCTCCTCGTTTGATATCGAAAACTTGCGTAAAATGCGTTCAGTGGAGTGGACGGTGAGCAGGTTAAATCATTCAAAACAGATTTTTTCCGTCCGCCGTCCTCCCTTGAATATTCGCTTCGAGTTTATAAAACAAACTCTAAACTAAACCTAGTAGTTGGTACGGATAAAAATAGCCTTTCCTCTTGCACTTTCTTCGCCGTCAGCACCGTATTTCGGATGGTATTTTCCGGCAGGGAAATCCAAAAACGCAGAGTTGTTGCATTGGATTGCGACTTTTACATAATCCGCTACGGCGGTCTTTACGGCGTCGGCGGTGACGGTTATAAGCGCACCTATAAGACCACCAGCCCTCACCTTAGATTGAGTGCTGCAAACTACGGAAGCGTCTCTGACAAACAGAATTTCGTTAGTCTTTGCGGATCTGAAAATATACTGAAGTTCAATCTGAATGTTCGAGCCTAAATAAGACTTCGTCCAAGAATTTATTACCGTAAACACGCATACGTCGGCTCCGAAAAGCTGATTGAATTTCTTCAAATCGGCTTCAAGAAATCTTTCCGCATCGTATGCGCTTTCTCTCTGGAATACGGAATAACAGGCAGCCGGCGGAAGAACGTAATATCCGCATTCTGCAAGCGGTACATTCATCGTGGTGTAAAAATAGTCTTTCGCCTCAACATTGTCGGAATTGTTTATCGGGGGCATTATAAGCAAAACCTCCGGCTTTTCGTCGTATATGCTAGCGAAAGCGTCCATCTTTTTCATTGTGGCGCAGGAAACCAACATCAATGCAGCGGAAACCAATAGAAGTGTAAAAACAGATTTTTTCATTACTTAACCCTCTTTAAAATCGAACCTACAAAAACTTTTGATTCGGGATAAAGTTCCAGCTCTTTTGCGAGCATTGCTTTTCCTTCGGCAGTTTTTCCATTCTGAATCAAAAGATAACCGTAGTCGGCATAAATTCCCGGAGGAACGACACCTCTGGTTTCTTTTTGAGTTGAGATGACTTTTTCATAAGTTTTCACCAAGTCATCAAATGTTTTTTTATCATTAGTTTTCACATAATGATAATAGTCTTCCTGATAGTCGTACCAAGAATAAAGTTTTGTCGATGCACAAGACGATAGCAACATCGCGAGCAAAATCGCAGCAAATGTCGCACCGCTCTTCCTACTTCTCTTCATAAGAAACTCCTTTTAGTTGTCTTTTATTTTTCTTGAATTATATATTTTTCAAGGTGAGCCGAATCGATTGGGGCTCCGGAAACGGTAACCATGGAATATTCGTCAGCCACGGAATTTCCGCCCATCGCTATAATTTTGACTTCGGAAACTTTTGTTCCGGGCAGCTCTATCATAATTCCCGTTTGCGGATTTTTGACTTTCTTTCCGCGTTCATAGACTGCAAGCACTTTTCCGACGGAAAGATTCTGTCTTGCGCCGCCTGCGATTATCACGGAATCCTTGTCATACGAAAGGAAAAATGATCTCCAAGGTCTGTCAAAACAAGTTTTTTCTATATTCTCAACCAATTTTTCGATTGCGGCGGAAATCGCCTTGTCCGAAAGGGTCGCATCATATCCCTGAACGGAACCCATTCCGAGAGCCGTAAAAGATGAAGATTCGGCTTCGCCTTTTCCCTCTTCGGAATAAATAATCTGACCGGAATACACATCCACAAGACGAACATTCACTCCAGCCTGCACCGCCTGAGTTTTTGAACGGGTCATAAAACCGACGGAACCGGTAACTTTGCGTCCGAATTCCGTTACGGAACCGATTATAAGATAGTCGGCGGAAGTTCCGCTTATACCTGATTTTGATTTGTCAAGCTCTGCTTGGAGTTTATCGGCATCTGCGCTTTCAAGCAGAATGAACTTTCCGCTTGCCGCAAGTTTTGCCGACAAAATGTCCAAAGCCTGCTTTCCGACAGGATCGTTTTCCTTGTCGTAGAATGCGCCTTTTGCATATTCGGTTTCATTGGAAAAACGCGCGATTGCTACAGTCCTCTTCAATCCCATGAATTGCTGAGGCTCTGCATTTTCATTCAATGTTCCTTCTACTTTGGAAACCGTAGTTGTAGTCTTACAACCGAAGAAAACAACGGATACAACCAAAGTAAGCGCAACAAACAATGACTTTTTCATAGTATTCCTCTCTTTCATAATTTTCGATTGGACAGAAATGAAAGTTTCATCAAAAATTGTAAAATCTTTCGCTATTCTAATTTTACCAAAAAGAATTGTCAATAAAATGGAAACATGAGTCAAAGTGGAAAAAAAATACATTGTATGTCCGTAGGCGGGACTTTTTACGCATACGTAATCCGGTAATCTATCGTATGCCCGATTCTTCAAGGATATTTTATGCAAGTTTTCCGAGTGAAAACTCGTGTTGGCGGAAGATGAATAAAATATTGTAAAACCCGTATTCTCCGCCAACCGCTCCAAAGTTTTGCCCTCTTCAGTTCATAAAAAAATCTAAACTTTTTTTGCCAATGGTGTCGGGGTCAGTGTATAACCGATAGACGCAAGAATCTGCCATACCGTATAGAAAGCCGGATTCCCGTCAGGTGACAGAGCTTTGTAAAGTCCTTCTCTTGTTATGCCGGCATCATTTGCGGTTTTTGACATTCCTTTTGCTCGTGCAACTGTTTTTATGGCTTTTATTAGTTCGGCAGGGTCGTTTTCTTTCGCTACGGCTTCCAAGTATCCGTCTTGCAATTCTTTTGTATCCAAGTAGTCGGCAACATCAAACTTTGTGGTCATTGTAAAATCTCCTTCCTGTGCAAGTTCAATCGCTTCTCTTATATCTTCCTGCTGGGTATTTTTTTTGCCTCCCGCAAGAAGAAAAACTATGTTTTCTTTTTTATTTGTGAAGTAAACCCTATATCCTTCCCCAATGTCAAAACGAAGCTCAAAAACGCTTTCTCCAACAAATTTCGAGTCGCCGAAATTGCCCTGACCGATACGATCCAAACGCCTTAAAATAGCAATTTTTGCTATGTTGTCCTTCAATTTTTTCAGCCACTTATCGAATTTTTCGGTTTTCTTTACTTCGTACATTTTGACAAACTGTAAACTATGGTTCACATATTGTCAAGGAGTGGTGTTCATCTGTATGGGTGGACATCTTACGTGTCGTTAATCCGATAACCGGTGTTGTAAACTCGTGTTGGCGGGAGATTGGGTAAAATATTGTGAGACCTGTATTCTCCGCCAGCCATCCGGTAAAATTACCGGGCAAAAACTTTTCTTGCTTCTGCGATGTCTACAAGAGTTCCCGTAACATAGCGGTGCAGGACGCTTCCTATCAGTGATTGGTAGTTCAGACCTTGCTCAACGGCTATGGTTTTGAGTTTGTCTATGTCCGTTGAGTCCAAGCGCAATGAAACGGGCTTTTTTACTTCCTTGCCGGAATAATGTATTTTCGGAGGATTTTTTGCCGCTTCTATAAACTGATCTCTTACGTCTTCCTGATTTTCCACAGGAACAAATTCATTCCGGTGGTCTTCAATCCATTGTTCTTCTTTATCCAAAATAATGTTGTCCGTAAGATTTTCTTCCATGTTATTGATTGGGATGAGAATGATTTATCATAGGAGATGTGTTTCGGTGCTTTTCAATCTCCTCTTTTGCTTGTTCAAAGCTGACATTCATCGTCGCCTTAAGCAATTCATTCTTTTCGTTGTTCCATTCGATGATCACAGCCGGATTGTAACACAATGTATGTACAACATAAACGGAAAAGACTGAAAAATCCTCATTTACGGCACGTTTTGCGAAAAATTACTATCGCTGCGACATTTTCCGCAAAAATCACGGCATTGTTCAGTTCAGTTTTATCCAATCCCAGACTGCAGGATCTTCTTGCCCTATTCTCCAAAAGGCAACCGCTCTTACGCCCGCCGATTTATACATTCTAAGTTTTGTAACAACGGAAAAAGCGTCTTCAAACCAAGCCGTAACATTAACTTTCATATTGATTTCGGCGGTAGGAATACCGTTTACATATTCTACCCTTTCCGAATCGTATTGATTTATGATTCTGTTTATTCCCGCAAAATACCATCCCTGAGAGGTTTTTTCGCTCGCCCATGTGCGCCCGTAAAAAGGCAGCCCCATTACAAGTTTTTCTTTGGGAATTACATTTTCCGCGTAATCCGCAATTTTCATGCACCAAGCAGTTGATGCTATAGGGCCGGGGCGGCTTGTTGACCAGTGTTCGTCGTAAGCCATAACTATAACTCGGTCGGCAAGAGACGAAATCTTTTTATACGGAAAAACGTCGTCCGCAATCGTCTTTGTCCTAGCCGGAACGCATACCGTAAACATTTTTCCGGAACTCTTACACTGTGCGCTTAACGCCGCAAGAAAATCGATAAAATTGCCGCCGTCTCTTGCGGGAATCAGCTCATAGTCGACTTGTACGCCGTCAAAAGGAGAAGCAGCTTCCATTATTTGCTTTATCATCTGCTGCCTGATTCCGAATTTCGGCTCGAGCACGAAATGCGTAAGAGCGCGGCTGTCGCACACTAAAACCAAATGCACTTTCGCCGCCGTTCCGCCGAGTTTTGTTCTTATGGGAACGCCGCTCAGCTCTCCGTAAGAATTGACTTCTGCGGCAAAATAACCTATATCCGTAAGCGGAAAATCGAAATCCAGCTCGTTTTCACGCCCTTGCATCACCCAGCCCCAAACTTCTCCGAATTCTACAGGCTCACCTTCAGGCATTTTCCGCCTGTAAGAAAGTTTTATCGAAGGAATATCGGTCTCCCCATCCGCCATTGCCGCAGAATCTTTTTTACCGGCGGCAAAAATCTTTTCGCTCCCGAAAAACAATACCGTCAAAATCGCGCAAATATAAAATATCGTGCAAAAATATTCTATTTTATTGATTTTTATTTTAAGCATACTTTATACATCGGCTTTTTTAATGCAAAAAATTCTAAAATATCGCGGCAATCGCATAAAGATACAGTATAATTTCCGCCGTGAAAGTCATACATGAAATAGAACCGGTTTGGGATGCCGGCAGCAAGGTTTTAATTTTAGGTACAATGCCTTCTCCTGCGTCGCGCAAGGCGGGATTTTTTTATATGCACGCTCAAAACCGTTTTTGGCAGATTATGCAAAACTTATTTTGTGAAAAATTTGAATTCAAAAACAATGCACCGGAAAAAGAACTTGCCGTACGGGAGCGGTGCGATTTTCTTTTACGGCACAATATTGCGCTCTGGGATGTGCTTTCCGAATGCAGCATAAGCGGTGCTTCCGATTCTACAATAAAAGAAGCCGTCCCCAATGATTTTACGCGGATTTTTAGCGGCGCAGATATAAAACAAGTTTTTTGCACCGGAAAAACCGCGTTCAATCTTTACAAAAAGTATTGCTCAAAAAAATACAATGCGCCTTTTACTTATCTTCCGTCTACAAGTCCCGCAAACCGCGCCCGCTGGCAAGACCGTGCACTCGCCGCCGAATACGAACAAATAAAATCCTTTTTAAACTAATGTAAAATCGCAGAAGCCGCCTCTGTGCATTTATATGCGGCAAAACTTACAGCAGGCGGCTGCGTTATTACTCTGCGACAAACCAATTAGGCTGCGCACCCATATTGCTTGCATGACTTTGATAAAGCGATAGCTGCCACGCCGGGACTTTTATGCTGCCTGCACTTAAATTTGTACAGTCTTTGAAGACATTTGCAAAGCTAAGTCCATAATCATTATAATTGCACTTTAGCGTAACAGTTGTAAGGCTTGTGCAGCTGCGAAAGCATGAGACCATATCCGTAACGCTGTTAGGAATTACCGGAGCTTGAGTAAGGCTTGTGCAGCCGCGAAAGCATTCGCGCATACTGGTAATGCTGTTAGGAATTACCGGAGCCTGCGTAAGACTTGTGCAGCCGGAAAAGCATTCGTACATACTGGTAACGCTGTTAGGAATTACCGGAGCCTGAGTAAGGCTTGTGCAGCCGCGAAAGCAGGAGATCATATTAGTAACGCTGTTAGGAATTACCGGAGCCTGCGTAAGACTTGTACAGCCGGAAAAGCAGTATTCCATATTCGTAACGCTGCTAGGAATTACCGGAGCTTGTGTAAGACTTTTGCAGCCGAAAAAGCAGGAGATCATATTCCTAACGCTGTTAGGAATTACCGGAGCCTGAGTAAGGCTTGTACAGTCTTCAAAGCA
>CAUUVZ010000071.1:0-12746 GCA_963548875.1 uncultured Treponema sp.
GCGGACAGTAAACCGAATTATATCGGTAAAACCGATTATACTGTCCGCCGTCGACTGCAGTTTTCACATCGTGAAAACTGCTTGGAAAGCGGTCTTTAGCAGGGTTTCCTCACTTTCCTTACCGCAACAGAACACATTCTCGGCAATTTTGCCGCCGAGCAAAATTGCAGCGGACGGGGAAATTGTTAAGTCGATAAAATAATTTTTCCCGTCCGCCGCCTTTGTGTTGAAATATCATAATTTACGCGACATAGGCTTCAAGTCGGCGGAGTCTTGTAGGATGCTGCATACGGATTATGGCGTGTTTTTCAATCTGACGGATGCGCTCTTTTGTAAGATTGCATATATCGCCTACTTCTTTTAGCGACATCGGTTTTGCACCGTTAAGACCGTAGCGCAAACGCAAAACCTTTGCTTCGTTAGGTTTAAGCGTACTCAAAACCGCTTCAATATCGTTCGACATGGCTTCCGCCAAAATCTTTTCATCAGGCTGCGGGGTGGCTGTATCTTCTACAAAATCTCCGAGACTGGTTCTGTCATGGTCGGAGCTTCCCACTTCCGCATCAAGAGAAACCATATCACGTGAAATATTTACCATTTCGCGCACATGACTTAGACTCATGTTAAGCATTTTTGCGACTTCCGTAAATTCCTGTTCTTCCGTTTTATTTCCGCTCAAAACTTTACGTGCGTGTTCAATTTGAACAAGTTCGTTGGCACGGTTCAGCGGAAGTCTTATCGACCGGCTCTTTTCGCATATCGCCTTCAATATCGATTGTCTTATCCACCACACCGCATAAGAAATAAAGTGATAACCTTTGGATACTTCAAAACGTTCAATTGCGGTCAAAAGTCCGATATTTCCTTCACTGATTAAATCCGTCAAATCAAGTCCGTGATTCTGATATTTTTTTGCTACATTGACTACGAAGCGCAGATTTGAATTAACAATCTTATTTTTGGCTTCTTTATCGCCAGCCGCCGCTTTTAATGCAAGCTCCGTCTCCTCTTCATGTGTCAAAAGCGGAATTTTGTTTATATCTTTCAAATACATTGCAAGAATACTGTCGTCTTTAGTCATTTTTCTACTCCCGTATAAAAAGTCTTTACTTAATTAAAGCAATCACCGTGCCAAAAATCCACAGCAAAACAGTCTAATTTTTATTTCATTCTATTATAAGAAGTTAGAGAAAGGATATTATTTTTCTTCACTTAATAAAGAATTATCAGTATATTTAAAAGAATATATCGCATATTCTGGGACAAATTTACACACCGAACTTTTTATTTCCGATATCCGAGTGTTTTTGACACATTCTAAATCGATTAT
The DNA here is from genome assembly GCA_963548875.1 of uncultured Treponema sp. Taxonomy (GTDB): domain Bacteria; phylum Spirochaetota; class Spirochaetia; order Treponematales; family Treponemataceae; genus Treponema_D. Next base: position 1,331 of record CAUUVZ010000071.1, read on the forward strand.
CATTGTTCTTCCATACGGAGCTTTATCTTATGCACTTTACGGATTCAGCTTCCATTCTCCGTAATCATCGACGATTTCGGTTTTCATTGCGCCCATCGGTCTCCACACTACGGAAATGCTCATATATGGATTAAAATCGTAATACTTTTTGCCGTTTTCCGTTTTAAGCTGCGGCGAAATCTTAAAATCAAGTTTGAAATCCCAGTCATGCAAATCATGCGTAATTGTAAAATTCATGCTTTTAAGCTTGAAGCCGGAATTTTTTCTAAGCTGCTCATCATCAAAGCGGAAAGAATTTAATAAATCCTTAAACATATTTTCTTCACCGGGCAGTTTATTTTCATTCCCGAAATATCTGTATATTACGGAATTCCGCGATGTCGAAGAAAAAGTAAATGTTAGGAATTCATGTATTTTGAATGAAATGGACGGAGAAAATGTAAAATAGCTGTTCGTAGGACGCAAAAAGTCTGCAACTATGCCTGTAGAAAGTCCCAATCCGAGTGCAGCGCGGTTTTTCCATGTATAAAGATTCCATGTGGACGGAGAATATGAAAAAGAAAGCGAATACGGAAGAAATTCTTTTTTTGTCCTAACTTTCCAACCGGAAGACTTGGTAAAATCATAACCGTATGTATAGCTCATATTATAAGCAGTCTGGAGCGATTTCCATGAAAGAGATAATTTAAGCGAATCATGGAATTCTTCTTCAAGATTGTAAACGTAATTCTGCGTAAATTTCAGCGAATCCTTAAAAAGCGAAAGTGAAAATGCTTGCTTAAAAGGCTGTTTGACCCATTTTGAATCATCGTTTTTGCCGGTTTTCTTTATGCCGGACTCAAACGTAAGAGCCGTAAAAGGAAACGTAAATTTAAGCGTACCGTAATATTCATCCGGACGCGGAGGCAATACGGTTGTCATCGTAAACGATTCGGTAATTCTTCCGTCCAGCTGGTTCATCGCCATGATAAAATCAAGCGCATTGGTCGTAATTGCATCTTCATCGCTCCAATCGGCAATATGGTAGTCCCAGTCAGGATTATCGCCGTCGCCCGTGAACTCCGTGCGTACGATTTTTATCGTTGAACGCCATGTAATTCCGGTGTCTTTTATAAAATCGACATAATAAAACGGCTTAAAAGCAACGGAATTCGTATTGGTCAAATCCCGTTTTTCCGCAGCATAGTCAGTTTTTCTTAACGCTCTCGCTTCGCTGTCCGTATAGCCGCCGCTCGCACTATCCGTTGAAATGTACGGGTGCTTTTGGAAAACCGGCTCGAACGTATAAGAATTTACAGCCGTGAAAAAATTTCCGGCATAGGAAAAATTATTGTCCAGAGTAACGGGAATTTTTAATGTATACAAAGAAGAGCGCAAATTCTCCCAGTCAAAATCTCCCGGTTTTTTTAAAGCGGATGAAGAATAGGCAAGCTGTGTTGAAAGCGACGGTTTGACTGAATATTTTGAAGAAAAACTTATACCGGGGAGAGCAGTTTGTGTAAACGACGGAAAATTCAGCACAGGCAGAGCCGCCGCGGTCAATTTTTCATCCGCTTCATCGGATTTATCATCTTTTGCAGAAGAAACAGCATTGGAGCCGGTTTTATCTTCGGAAGTATTTTCGTTTTTTTCTTTATTCGAATTTAATGCGGCTTTTTCCGAATCCGTCATAAAATCTTCCGGCAAGGAAAGCGGAACTGTAAAATCCGTATTCTTTTGAGGCTTTGTCTGCGTCGTAAACGGAAAACTTATTAAAGTTCCGCTTATATTTGCGGAAAAATTGACAGGTGTAATCTGCGACGGATAATAAAATTTCCGCTCCGGTGAATATGCTTTCCATGATGAAAGGTCGGAACTGTTTACTTTAGAATTAGACATATCGCTTGTCATAAGAGATGAAAACGCAAGAGACGAAGTTAAATTCATCGAAAGCGAGGAAATATAAGGTCTGATGACGGCTGGAAGATTTGCAGAATAAGAACCGGTCAGATTCCACGTAAACGATGATATTTCCGTCGGTGTTTTTACTTCTTTATTTGTACCGGCACTTTCCGTAGCATAGCTTATCCAATCCATCGTTTCCTGTCGGTCTGAAAAGTCGCCTGAAAAATACGGATCGGAATAGATAGGAACGGAAAGCGTCATCGAAAAAGGCTTACTCACGGAAAGTTTTAATTTGCCGCTGTATCGGAAAGGCAGCTCAAAGCCTAAAAGATTTGAACCGTCCTGTATTTTTTTGCCGCCGGAAGAATAAGGCAGATAATCGCTGCCGTCTTTAAAAACCGTATTGGAAAATCCGAATTGCGCGCCGACTTCTATGTTCGTAACGTATTTTTTCGGTTTGTACACGCCGTCAAGCCCCACCATAATTCCAAGATTTGAATAATAGTCGCCCATAATTTTAAAATAATTGGTCGTGTTTCCTTTGTAGTCCGCATCAAGATTATGCAGGACAAGCCCTTCGATTTTTTGCTCTTTAAGGACGGACGGACGCACAAAATTGAAAAGTGCCTTCAGTTTTTCCGAATTGTCGCTTTCCTCCGAATCCTTTGAATTGGACTGTTTAGGGGATTCCAGAGGTTTTCTTCCATATAAATAAGCGGTAGTCTGAATAAAATATCCTTCGCGCTTCCGATAGCCGAAAACAGGATTAAAAATAAGCTCATCTTTGGGATAGTAAAATGCCGGAAAATACATAACCGGCACCACGCCGACGTACAAGAGCGCATTGAAAAACGCAAACTCGCCGCCGGGCAAAAGCCAAATTCGGCTTGCGTCGATGTGCCAGTACGGGTCTTCGGCATCACTGAACGTCAGACTTCCGTTTTTAAACGCAATCGTGTTCGATTCGCTTCTGCCGAAAATATCGCTTGCAACGATGAGAGTCGAACCTGAAGGCAGATTGAGTGCATCCGATTTTGTTTGAACAACGCGCCCGTCGTCAAAAATGCCTTCAAGCGTGGACGTATTAAACATGAGCGAAAGCGCGGTTACGGTCTGCCCGCCTGAATTTTCCGTCGTTTGCTCAAGGCTTACGCTGCCAGAGGCGTAAATCATTTCCGAAACGCGGTCATAGCGGATAAAATCCGCGCTGATAGCATTTTTTGCGCTCCCGCTCTCCACCGAAACTTTTACATCTCCGTTCAAAATAATAACGTCATGTCCCGTATCTTTATCTTTTTCGTATTGCGTTGTGCGCGCGTTTTCTATCGTGATGACGGTACGCTTGGTTTCCGTCTCAGACGTTTTTTTTTGTGCAAAAGCAAACGGAGAGATAACCAAAAGAACAAATGCGGCTAAAAATGATTTTTGTACGCGCAAAAACTTTTTCATCTTTTCAACAAAAATTTCAGCCCCGCGCCCGCTCGCGTTCAAGCAAATCCCGGACAAAAGAGCCGGTAAACGAATCTTTATTTTCCGAAACTTCTTCAGGCGTACCGCGCGCGATAATGTTTCCGCCGCGGAAGCCGCCTTCAGGCCCCAAGTCGATTATGTAGTCCGCTTGGCAGATGACATCGAGGTTGTGCTCAATCATAAGGACGGTGTTTCCCTGATTGACAAGCCGCTGAATGACTTCCATAAGCTGCTTTACGTCCGCAAAGTGAAGTCCCGTCGTCGGCTCGTCCATAATATAAAGCGTCTTGCCCGTCGAAACACGCGCAAGTTCATTTGCAAGTTTGACGCGCTGCGCTTCGCCGCCTGAAAGCGTCAATGCCGACTGTCCAAGTTGAATGTAGCCGAGTCCTACGGAGTTGAGCGTTTCAAGTTTACGAGCGATATGCGGAATGGAAGCAAAAAATGAACAGGCTTCTTCAATCGTCATGTTGAGGACATCGTTGATTGACTTTCCCTTGTACAGAATGCCGAGCGTTTCGCGGTTAAAGCGTTTACCTCCGCACACATCGCATTGAATATAAACGTCCGGCAAAAAATTCATTTCGATGGTAATTGTGCCCGAACCTTGACAGTTTTCGCACCGTCCGCCTTTGACGTTAAAACTGAACCGTCCCGCGCTCCAGCCGTTCGCCTTTGCTTCAGGCATACTCGCAAACAAGTCGCGGATTGCGGTAAAAACGCCCACGTACGTCGCGGGATTTGAGCGCGGCGTGCGCCCGATAGGACTTTGGTCAATATTGATGACTTTATCAATATTTTCAAATCCGGAAAGCGTTTTGTATTTGCCGACGGGATAATTGGTGCGCATGACTTTGTTGCTCAGCGCAGGATACAAAACGTCGCTCATCAAAGTGGACTTGCCGGAGCCGGATACGCCGGTAATGCATGTAAACGTGCCGAGTTTTATGTCGATTTCGACGTTTTTAAGATTGTGCTCGGTTACGCCGGCCAATTTTATGGAAAATCCGTTTCCTTTGCGTCGTTTTTCAGGCAGTGCCATGCGGAGCGTTCCTGCAAGATATTGACCGGTCAAACTTTCGCCCACACGCATAACTTCTTCCGGAGTCCCGACGGCAGTAATATTTCCTCCGTGAACACCCGCGCCCGGTCCCAAATCGATAAGATAATCCGCCGTGCGTAGCGTCTGCTCGTCATGCTCTACGACAATAACGGAATTCCCTTGGTCGCGGAGATAGGTAAGCGTATCGATGAGTTTTTGATTGTCCCGCTGATGCAGTCCGATTGAAGGCTCGTCCAAAATGTACATAACGCCGACAAGACTTGAGCCGATCTGCGTCGCAAGACGAATGCGCTGCGCTTCCCCGCCGGAAAGCGTTTCCGCAGCACGTTCAAGCGTCAAATAGTCCAGTCCCACGTCTTTGAGGAATTTTAAGCGGGATTTTATTTCTTTAAGTACCTGCGACGCGATTTTTTGCTGCGACTCGGAAAGTTCGAGCGTGTCGAAAAAGGCGATAGAGTCGGAGACGGAAAGAAAGGTTAAATCGTAAATGTTTTTTCCGCCGACGGTAACGCCGAGTGCTTCGGGACGGAGACGTTTTCCATGGCAGGCGGCGCATTCACGATGCGTCATGTATTTTTCAAGGCTCGTTTTCATGCTGTCGCCCCACGATTCCTGATAGCGGCGGCGCATATCGGAAAAAATCCCGATCCACGGACGATTGTACGTACTCTGCCCTTCTCCGCTCTGCTTGTAATAGACCCAGCGAATATTTTTGTTTGCGTCTCCGTTCCAGAGGAAGTCCTTTTGCTTTTTGTCCAAACTTTTAAGCGGAGTTTCAATATCCGCACCGGCAGCTTCAAAAACCGCTTCGAACATACTGCGGTTCCACGCGCTTCCGGGATTATAAGGAGCAAGTGCGCCCTCATTAAACGAAAGATTTTCGTCCGGCGCGATAAGAGCCTTATCGAATTCCATTTTTTCGCCGAGCCCCGTGCATTCCGGGCACGCGCCGAACGGATTGTTAAAGCTGAACAGGCGGGGCTGCAATTCGGGAATGGAAATACCGCAGTCAGGACAGGCGTTCTTTTGACTGAAAAAAACTTCCTCTTCGCCGTTTTCGCTCTGCCGCGTAACGGTGATAATTCCGCCTGCACTTTCAAGAGCCGTTTCTACGGAGTCGGCAAGACGCTTACGAACGTCCGCGCTTAAAATAATGCGGTCGATAACGATTTCTATCGTGTGCTTTTTTTGTTTATCGAGTTTAATCGTATCTTCAAGCGACGCCATAACGCCGTCAACGCGAGCACGTGCAAATCCCGCTTTTTTAGCATCGTCTATAATCTTTTGATGTTCGCCCTTTTTGCCGCGCACAACCGGTGCAAGCACTTGAATCTTCGTTCCGTCCTGCCATTCCATAATAGAATCTATGATTTGGTCAACGCTCTGCTCTTCGATTTCACGCCCGCATGACGGACAATGCGCTTTTCCCGTCCGCGCAAACAGCAGACGGTAATAATCGTAAATTTCGGTGATAGTGCCGACTGTAGAGCGGGGATTTTTATTCGTAGACTTTTGTTCGATTGAAATTGCGGGAGACAAACCTTCTATCATATCGACATCCGGCTTATCCATGCTGCCCAAAAACTGCCGCGCATAGGAAGAAAGACTTTCCATATACCGCCGCTGCCCTTCGGCAAAGAGCGTATCGAATGCAAGAGAGCTTTTTCCCGAACCGGAAAGCCCGGAAATGACAACCAGTTTGTTTCTCGGAATATCGACGTCGATATTTTTTAAGTTATGCTCGCGCGCCCCGCGGATTACAATCATTTCATCGTCAAGAGTTTTCACGGCAGAAAGTATAGTGAAATTCTTATGCGGTTACTACTCTACGCATTGCCTCAAATTAAATCTAAGCGGGAAAACGGTGAATAAAACTGCCGGTGCTTCGGGTACGGAAACTTTTATTTTGATAATTTAATACTTTCCCTTTTTTATTTTCAGGGCGTTCCCGCCGACAAGCACCGGTTGTTTCTACATTGTTTGCAAACTCTGCATTAGCTGCAGGATTTACAGCGTTCTCTTCAAGCAAATTACGTACTTTAGCATGCATGTCGTCAATATTATCCAGTTTTGTTGTTCTGATAGCGAGATTCCAAAAATGATCACCGTTTTGTGCATATTTTGATGTGTTATTTACAATTTATTTTTGTGATTCTTCTATTTTACCATGTTATATCACGGAACTCAGTTTTTGCAAAAATTAGTATTGTCATTGAATGGGCAATAGCATTTTTAGAAAAAAACTTCAGTTTTTTGAGTATTTTACGAATGTTTTTAACTTCAAAAATCCTCAATATGGCTGAAACTTAGTTTAATAAGCGAGTAATAGCTAGAATAGATTCAAAAACTGAGTTCCGTGATGTTATATAAACATACATGTCTTGTCGCCGCTTATCTATTACAATAATTAATTTTATTCAAAATTATCGTTTACGACAGACATAATCTTTTCTTTTGTAAAAAAAATCATATTAAAATGTTCATATTGATCCAGATCTCTAAAAAAAGTTTCTTTCTCATTTGCAAGAAAAGTAATTGTTATGTTGAATTTAGAATATTTTTTTTGAAATAAAATTTGTAAAACATTGCTAATATCATTAACATAATTATCAATATTTTTCCCAGAGGGCAATGTTATTGTCACCCACGTCTCAAAAGCTCTGCTTTCATAGTATTTTTCTAAATTAGCGGCTTCCATGAATTTTTTTTCTCTTAGTAATCCAACTAATTCTATATTAACGCGAATATCGGTTTCTGAAAAATTTAAAATCTTATTCACATTATATAATAATAATGTATGATATTTCAGCAAATGAATCGTATCTTCAAAAAAACCTGTTTCATCCATTGATACAATGTACTTTTGCTCATCTCCGTTTAGAACTTTCACCGCTGCATCAAAACATTTTGTTTCGGGACCAAGAGGTCGTGGGTTCAAATCCCGCTTGCCCGACTGCTAATTCCTTGTTATATATAGACTTATCGAGTAATCTACTTTTTAAGACTTTTTTAAAGTCAATAAAAAGTCAATTCGGAGGTTTGTATATGGGCTATCATGTCTTTAAAAAAACAAGAATCGTCGGCGGTAAAAAAATACATAAGTGGTATTATTATTACCGACAAAACGGAAAGCAAATACAAAAGGTTTGCAAAAACTGCTCGAACTTGTCTGGCACGGGAAAAACGATGACGGAATCGAATACGGTGTCATTTGGGAAAATGATGATGATTTTAATCCTAAGTTGGAAACGGTCGCGTATAAGTGTAAACATTGCGGCGCTTTAATGAAAAATTATGATAAGGCTGCGATCATCAAAAAAGGCGAATGGCGGGCGACTGGTGAAGCGGTCAATCCTTTTACGGTGTCGTTCCATTTGTCGCCGTTATATAATCCGCCGGGGATGTACAGCTGGGAAGATATGGTAAGCGCATGGGCAGAATGCTGGGATATAAAAAATAACCGTGTGCGCGATAAGGAAAAATACCGAACGTTTCGGAATACAAAACAGGGTTTGACATTTGAAGAAATGGGCAAGCAAATTCGGTATGAACGAGCGGTACAGTTCCGCCGTGCCGGCTTTGTACGAGGGAAAATCCCGAATGATTTAGCCGTGCGCGATTCCGGTTCGCCGGTGCTGATTGTGTGCTGTTCGGTTGACGTTCAAAAACGGAATTTATTTGTCGATGTAAAAGGCTATTCGGACAACGGCGTAACATGGACGCTTGATTTTTTTAGTATTGAAGGGGACACGGAAGATTTTAACGGCCCGTGGGACGAGCTGGATAAATACATTGAAACAACGCGTTTTATCGGCGATGACAATAGGGTGTACAAAATTATGATAACGCTTGTGGGTTCCGGGCGGTATACCGATTATGTGTATGCGTTTGCCGGTAGGCATTACGCAGGTGTGTATCCGTGTAAGGGGGCCGAGTATATTAAAGCAGGCGAAACATTTCGCGTGTTTGATAAAAGCACGTTACAGCGGATCGGTTTGCCGCTTGCCTATCATATCAATACGACAAAAATGAAAGACCGCATAAGCAACAGCATGAGCGTTTCGCTGTGGAACGAGGGACAGTTTCAGCCGGACTGGTATCCGAATTTTCCTGACGATTTTAGGGACGACTATTTTAAAATGTTTGAAGCGGAAACAAAAGTTGATATTATCGAAAAGCTGACGAATAAATATCAAAAAACAATTTGGAAACAGCGTCCCGGCGTGGATAACCATGCATTTGATACTTACGGCTACAACATGGCGGCACTCGAAATATTTGCCGATGCTTATTGCCGCGATGCTTTGGGCTTGCCCGGCTTGAGCTGGGCAAACTTTTGGGAAGTGGCAAAGGCGGGCGTGTTATGATAACGGTTCAGTTTATAGAACCGTAGGGGTTATGCCATTGCAGGGGATGCTGACTGCTTTATTTGTACCGGTGTTTTTTGAGCCTTTAAAACAATACCCATTGATCGCAATACGTTAAGAACCGTTATAAATGACGGGTTGCCTTTTTCGGACAAAGAAGTATAAAGGGCTTCGCGTGTAACACCTACTTCTTTTGCGAGTTTTGTCATACCTTTTGAGCGGGCTATTGCTCCTATTACATTAATGACATCTACCGGTTCCCCCTCTTCGAGGGCGGTAGACAAATAGACTATCACGTCTTCAGGGGTTTTTATGTAATCCGCCATGTCCCAATCAGTTATTTTCATCTTTTATACCTCCATTGCTATTTTATATGCCTGTTGTATATCTTTTTCTTGAGTCGATTTATCGCCGGCACAAAGCAGAATGATAATCTCTTAGTTTTGCTTTTTATAATAAATACGAAAGCCTTTACTGTAATGAATTCGTAATTCGGAAATACCTTTTCCGACAGGTTTGCAATCACAATTATAACCCTGCGAAAGACGCTCTATATGCATGATTATAATGGCTTGCGTTTTTTTATCTTTTATTTTTGTAAGCCATTTTTCAAAAGTTTCCGTTTTTCGTATCTTCATTATAATTAAATTGTAATATATAAATTACAGATTGTCAAGTGTTTTTTCTTCTCTTTCTTTTTTTACAATGGTTAATAGCTTTTTGATTTCAGCATTTTATAATGTGCAGTATGGCACTGATAGACCCTTATTTTAGCAATGATACTCCGCTTCACTTTTGGAAAGACGAATTGAATAATACGCGCCGTCTTTTATACGAAATTGAAAAAGCGATTTTATATTTTACACAACAATCGATTGCAGCCGGCGGAGTGCAGGAATATACGATTGATACCGGACAGGATCGACAGACGGTAAAACGCTCCGATTTGTCGAGCTTGTATATACGGCAAAAAGAATTATTAAATCAGATTGCAATTTTGGAAAGCCGTGTTCGCTCTACCGGCGGAGCTATGAGGGTGCTGCCGTGGTAAAAATAAATGATACAAGCGTTATGCCGTCAGAAATCCCCGAAATAAAACAAGAAACAGCGTTGGCCTATTTTGTAGGCGACATAGTACAGGATGTTTTCGACGGCGATAAATACCCTGCAAGTTTCGGCCCAACTCGTGATTATCTTTGGGGATTCGGTGTCGATTATTTTACGCTGCGGAAACGGTCGCTGCAACTTTTTACGGAAAATCTTTATGCTGCGGGGATTATCAAACGGATTTTGCGCAACGAGATTTTTACGGGTATGATGCCCGAACCTACCCCGCTAAGTTCTATTATCTGGCCGAATAAGAAAGACGACGAACGAGAACAGCTTGCCGTACAATATGCGGAAAGCATGAGTGAGGCGTTCGGTTTATACGCGGCAGACTACAATGTTTTTGATTACAAAAAACAACTTACATTCGGCGAATTTCAAAATCAGGTACGCCTTGAAGCGATGCTTTGCGGGGACGGGATTGTTGTTTCACGGATTAACGGGCAAACGGGATTGCCGTGCTGGGATTGGATTAACGGTAGCGATATTATGACGCCATTTGATTATACGCCTAGAAACGGTAACCGGATTATACACGGGATTGAGTTAAACAAACAGGGCAGGCATGTTGCCTACACGGAACTCAGTTTTTACAAAAATTACTATTGTCGTTGAATGAGCAATGTTTTTTTAGAAAAAAAACTTCAGTTTTTTGAGTATTTTACGAATGTATTTAACTTTAAAATCCTTAAATATGGCTGAAACCTAGTTTAATAAGCGAGTAGTAGCTAGAATATATTCAAAAACTGAGTTCCATGTGTTGCCTATTGGGTACGCGAAGCTGTAGGCTACGAAATAAAGCATACGCGGATTCCGGTGTTCGGCGAGAAGTCCGGCAAATATCATCAGGCTGCTCTTACCTTTTAAGTATCCCATAAATTGCGACACACTATATTTCGGTAGTATACTTACCAGCATGTGTATATGGTCGGGCATTAAATGTCCCTCTATAATTTCCACTTCGACTGCAGCGAGTGTTCTATAGTATAGTAGTAATCGCTATCATCTCCTGTGTACGTAAAACCTAAAAGCTTGGCAAATCGTGTTCGTTCATATTGTCGTGTTAGAAAACTTTCCAGTGCTTCATGTTGTGTTATAAACCCAAGCGAAGTCGGCATGGTTATTCCTAAAAATAATAATGCAAATTGCTGCGCTTTATCTTTTATCTCCGAAACAGCACGGATAAAGCCCATTATTTCCGCATCACTAAGTTCAAACTCAATTGTATCTATAATGTTTCCGATTACCAAATCATGAACTTTTGCTTTTATTATATAGCATCCTTCTTTGGATGCATAAAAAGTTCTGTCATATGGATTTGAAAAAGAATTATCAAGATAATCTGCAATATTTTCAGCAACAAATCTCCGCTTTATTATGATTGACACGGAGTGAACCTATCCCTCTATTACTGCCTATTTTTCAGTTCCATATATATAGTTTAGTATCATTCATTCTAATTCTTCCATGGGAATAGTGTCTCCTTTTACATAACCGATCCATTTCGAAGCTAAAGGATTTATTC
>CAUUVZ010000072.1:0-11941 GCA_963548875.1 uncultured Treponema sp.
AACTTTATTTTCATGTGCAAAATATAACACGGAATAACTCGCTCTGCAATATTTTATCTCGCGGCATCTTAGCGCTTGTAATGAAATCTTACATCTTTTAACTTGACAGTGTAAGGTTGTTAAAATCATAATATAGACAGTGTAAAGATTAAAGAGGTAATACTTATGGATAAATCGAATCTGCCGTATCATCGGAAAGATTTAAAAAATCTTTTGATTGAAAAAGGAATTGAAATCGTCAATACAGACGGGATTCAATCTTTTTCGCTTAGGAAAGCTGCGGCGGCGTGTAAGGTAAGTCATGCCGCTCCGTACAGTCATTTTCACAACAAGGAGGAATTGCTTAATGCAATGCAGCTGCACATCACCGAGCGTTTTTCTCAAAAACTAAAAGCGGCTATCGAAGAAAATGAAAATCCTTCCGACTTATTAAAAAACTTGGGTACGGCTTATGTTTCTTTTTTTATTGACAATCCCGCCTATTTTCAATTTTTGTATTCAAAATCGAATATAAAAGTCGATTTAACTTTGTCGACACCTGATGCGGAAAACTATAAACCTTATATTCTTTATAAAAACTGCGTACTATCGCTGCTCAATCAAAAAAAATATCCGCAGGAAAAGCAAAATGACATTTTAATAACGATATGGTCTTTTATTCACGGACTTACGGCTTTAGCTACGATGAAAAATGTTCAATATAACGAGAATTGGAAAGAAAAAATCAACGACTTTATGAATTTGCTTGAATTGCCTTTTCTAAATTAGCGAGGAAAAAATGAACGGAATTTATTTTAGCGGAACGGGTAATACGAAATATTGTGCGGAAGAATTTGCAAAAGCTACCGGCGGAAATGCTTTCAGCATTGAAAGTGATAGAGCACTTGAAGTTTTGCGCACCTCAAAGGAAATCGCAGTCGGCTATCCGATTTATTTCAGCGACATTCCGCGCATCGTAAAAGAATTTATTTTAGCGCACGGCGATATGTTCTGCGGAAAAAGAGTTTTTATCATCGCAACGATGGGACTTTTCAGCGGAGACGGAGCGGGACTCGGTGCGCGTCTACTAAAAAAATGCGGATGCACCGTTACGGGAGGCTTACACATACGTATGCCGGACTGTATCGCCGATGTAAAGCTGTTGAAAAAAACGCCTGCCGAAAATGCCGCACTCGTATCGGCGGCAAAAACAAAGATTTTACAAACGGCTGAATCCGTAAAGCGGGGAATATATCCTAAAGACGGCTTGTCGTTTTTCCACCTAGCGGCAGGCTTGTTCGGGCAGCGTTTGTGGTTTAAACGGCACGCAAAAAAATTGAGAGAGCGGCTAAAAATCAACACGGAACGATGCATCGGCTGCGCAATATGCGCGGCGAACTGCCCTACAAAATCGATATGTATCGAAAACAACAAAGCCGTTTTCCATCCCGGAAACTGCACGATATGTTACCGCTGCATAAATAACTGCCCCGCAAGGGCAATCACGCTCATCGGTACGGACGTATTAGAGCAGTGCCGCTTTGAAAATTATGCGCTCAATCTATAGGAAGAAACGATATGAAAAAAATATTCGCCGCATTTTTGTGTATGATGTTTTTTACTTTGCCGGAAGTCCTCTCATATTCGCAAACGCCGAATACGGAAGCTCTTTGCGATACGGAAATCGTCGTTACCGGCATAAAAGAAAATTCGGGAAAAATTGTCATAAGCATTCACGATTCGGCTGAAAGTTTCCGTAAACGGCTCCCGTATCGAACCGTCGAATTGCCGGCGGACGGAGAACAAGCAGTTTATCACATAGGACTGAAATCCGGCGACTATGCTTTTTGCGTTTACCACGATGTCGACGGCGACGGAAAACTGAACACAAATGCAATCGGCATTCCCAAAGAGCCGTTCGGATTCAGCAATTACGACGGGAAAAGCCCGCCCGGCAATTTCAAAAAGCACAAAGTTTCTATCGACGGGGCGGCGACGATAAAAATTCCTTTAATAAAAATGAATTAGTATTCCGGTTTTGCCTCAAAAATCTTTCGCGGCGGCAAAGTGTGCTTTACCGGTTTGTAAAATCGAAAGGCGTTTCCTGATAAACGTAATAATTCAACCAGTTGCTGAAAAGCAAATGTGCGGTACTTCGCCAGTAAGATTGCGGCATAAGATTCGGATTATCTTTAGGGAAATAATTTTTCGGCAAATCTATCGGCAGATTTTTTGACTTATCACGCCTGTATTCATCGGCAAGCGTTGATGTGTCATATTCAAGATGACCGGTCATAAATACTTCCCGATTATTTTTTGATTTTACCAGCGTAACGCCTGATTCTTCAGATTCGGCAAGAATTATAAGCTCTTGATTGGATTTAATATCTTGTTTGCTCAGCAAGGTGTGGCGAGACTGAGGTACAGGAAATTCGTCGTCCATTCCGCGCAGTAACGGATCATTTAAAGTTGTCCGGCGGTTTTTAAACACACCGAAAATCTTTTTGTCCGACGGATATTTCGGAATGCCGTATAAATGATAAAGCCCTGCAAATGCTCCCCAACAAAGATAAAGAGTGGAAAATACGTTTTCTTTTGCATAGTCCATAATCGTACATAATTCCTGCCAGTAATCTACCTGCTCAAAATCAAGTTTTTCCACAGGCGCACCAGTAATTATCATCCCGTCAAATCGTCTTTTAAATATTTCGCCGGACGGTATGTAGAATTTATCAAGATATTCCGTCCCGGTATTTTTATAGACGTGCTGTTCCATTCTGATAAGTGATATTTCAATTTGAATCGGAGTATTTGCAAGAAGACGCAAAAGCTGAGTTTCTGTTGTAGCTTTTGTGGGCATAAGATTGACAATCGCAACTTTTAAAGGACGTATATCCTGTACCGAAGCACGTTTTTCAGTCATCGCAAATATATTTTCGTTTTCCAGTACGCGAAATGCAGGCAAATCTTCGTTAATCTTTATCGGCATGGCATAATATAGCAAAGCGGTATCAAATTTGCTATACTCCCGCCATGTCTTCACCAGAGAACCGTAAAGCGGCACTAAAAAAATTAAAGCTGCTTATATACAATCCGAAATACGATATAAATATTTTCAGAAAAAAAATAGACGATGCTTTTCATACGCCGTTTTTACCCGGTCATGCAGAAAACAATGAACATAACTACGGCGGAGTCCTATGCGACGTTTTAGTACCCGAAATTCATTCTTCAAAGCGTATAATGCTCTATATACACGGAGGATGTTTTACAGGCGGTTCCCGCTCTTCTTATAGAAACTTTTGCGCAGCTTTGGCAAATCGGGCATTCAGCCGTGTCGTTGTTCCCGAATACAGACTTGCACCTGCCTACCCTTTTCCTGCGGCACTTGAAGACATCCAAGCAGTTTTTCGTGCACTTTTTGCCGATGAACAAGCTGCGCGCTCTCTTGATTTCCGCGCAGATGAAGCTGCAGGTCTTGAAAATTTAAGCGAAATTGATAATCAGCCGGAATTCATCATAGGCGCGGACGGTGCCGGTGCAACAATTGCGCTCGCACTTGTTTTAAATCTCCGTGAACGATATAGAAAGTGCATAAAAAATATTGTGCTCTTTAGTCCATGGCTGAATCTAAGCGATTCTTCTCCGCTTAAAACCGGTAAAAAAATAAACGACGGAATTATGAGCGGCGAATGCTTAAAATACAGCGGAGATTCTTATACATATTCCGGAAATCTTGAAAATCCTCTTGTGTCTCCGCTATTTGCACCGAAAGAATTGCTTTCCGATTTTCCGCCCGTATATATGCAGATGGGGGCAAATGAAATTCTTCTTGAAGATGCAAAGAAATTCGACAAACTGTTAAAAGAAAACGGAGTACAATGCCGCCTTGATATATGGAAAGACATGATGCACTTATTCCAGATGGCAGATGAATATCTTGATGAAGCCCATGATGCCCTGAATGTTTTTTCCAAATTGATATGCGGAATGGAAAAAGACGGTACCGAGCGTCTGTGTTTCGAAAACAAACCGCGTCTTGAGCGCAGTTTAAGGGCGGAAGCGTAATGGAGCTTCTTTCGCCTGCCGGAAATGTTGAAAAATTATACTATGCCTACGCTTACGGGGCGGATGCCGCTTATATCGGTCTAAAGAATTTTTCGCTGCGCGTAAAAGCGGATAATTTTTACGCCGACGAATATAAAAAGGTCGAAGAATTAAAGTCCCTTTTTCCAGGAAAAAAGCTGCATTGCGCACTGAATATAATATTTCACAACCGCGATATTGATAATTTTATTTCAAATATTGACTATTTTAAGCTTTATCCGATTGACGCATTTATCGTACAGGATTTAGGGATAGTGCCGATTTTGCAAAAACATTTCCCCGAAACTGCGCTTCATTTGAGTACACAGGCAAGCTGTATAAATCGGCAATCCGTAAAAATGTATAAATCTTTAGGATTTTCACGTATCGTCTTGGGACGTGAAATATCGCTTGATGAAATCCGTGAAATTAAAGATTCCGTCCCCGATATTGAACTTGAAGCGTTTGCGCACGGAGCTATGTGCATTGCTTACGCCGGAAGATGTTTGATGAGCGCATATCTTACAGGACGAAGCGCGCAGGCGGGTGCCTGTTCTCACACTTGTCGTTGGGATTTTGATGTTCTTGCATCAAAAGATGCTGCAAAAAATTTTGCAGAAAGCGGCGAAATGGCTTTGCGCGAAAAAAAACGTCCGGAAGAATATTTTCCTGTTTACGAGGGCGATAATTTTACCGCCGTAATGTCCAGCAAAGATTTGCGCATGATAGAGCATCTTGAAGATATGAAAAATGCCGGTGTCGATTCAATAAAAATCGAAGGCCGCATGAAAAGCGTTTATTATGTTGCACTTGTAACCCGCGCCTATCGGAAAGCATTGGACGCGCTTGAAGGAAAAATCACAAAAGAAGAAGCACAGCCTTTTATCGATGAGCTTGAAAATGTCAGCCATAGAAAATCCGGTACAGGATTTTATTATAATTATGCCGATGCGGATGAAACTGTAAGCGGCGCGGTTGACAGCGGTTATGTTCTTGCTGCGGAAGTAGGAAAAAAAATCTCCGATGCGGATGCGGAAAGAATTTTTAATAACGGCGCAGAATATGAATCAACAAGATTGCGGGAGCTTGAAGCTATGCACCCTGCGGCAAAAAATGCCAGACTTCGAGATTATGCCGAACATCCGGAACGAAATCCCCCTGCGGTGAAAAAACGCGACAGTTTTGCGCTGTACAGACTTACGCCACTTAATATGATTCACTCAGGCTCTGACGGTGATGAAATTGAAGCGGTTTCACCGGACACAGTATGTGCAAAACTTAAACGCGGAACTTGGGAACTTGTTGACGCTGAGACCGGAACTCTCAGAACATGGGTATGTGCCGATCATAACTGCTTGATTTACACAGGCGTTCCGCTTGAAGAAGGCACATTACTCAGAATTAAAAATGTTGAATATGAAAAAAATCAAATAAAAGATTCGGGGAGATAAAAAGAATACAGAAAACGGAATCTTATGAAAAAGATATTTGGAATTTTGCTTTTTTTTGCGTTTGCTTTTTTTTGCGATGCGCAAAACATCAATTTTTTTACATCAAAAATAGAAAAGACTTTAACCGGCGGACTTACATTCAGGCATTTGTCTGATTTTTCTATGGAAAATGCAGCCGCAGACATTTGCTTTTCTGCCGATATGAAAGAACTTTCGTTTAATTCAGGCTTTAAACTCCAAAGCGGCATATTTGATTTTACGGCGCAGGCATGTTATGCCCCAACAATTGCAAGGCATTTTAATGTCGGCATAATGTCGATCTTTCATGTCAACGCTTATTCCGATATTTTTTCGGAAATCGATTTTCTTACCGGTTTGTATCTTAAATACGATACTCTTAAACACTTTAAAATTTCATCAGGTATCTTTTATTTCTACAAAGAAGCGCGCATTTTCTCCATTGCAGATAAAATTCCGCGTATTTACAATCACAATCTTGCCAAATATATTGAATTTTGCTTTACGCCGATTCAAAATCTTTCTTTATATATGAATATTGCGTCATACACTTATTATAGATACACATTGTATTTTTCGCCGGATTTAAAATTAGGCGGAGAGTACAGATTTTCCGATTGGTTATCTTTAGGGAATGAATGGGATTTTCAGTACATCGATATGTTTACGCTTAGTGCGAATTATAACGGTTTTGAAAATAGATTTTTTGTAAAATTGAGGTTTTAGCCGAAATGAAATTTATTATGATACACGGAATGTTGAAAATAACGCTCAAATCTTTTATTTTGACCGTACTTACGCTGATATTTTTCGGCTGCAGATTGAATTCTTACGGCTTAAACGAATTTCTTTACAGACCTTCCGATGTAAGAGAGCGTACAAAAAAAATCGAAAAACTTACCGGTACCGATGTTCCACCCGTTCCACCCGGAGTATTTACGGTTCTTGTAATTACGGATGTACATTTCGGCGCGGAAAAACTTCCTAAAAACGGACCGCGTTTTGATGATGATTTTTTTACTTGGGTAAGTACACTTAGTCCCAAACCTGCGTTTTGTGTCGGTCTCGGAGATATGGCGGAACACGGCTGGGAAGAAGAATTTAAACGATATAAGAAATTTACCGACCGACTTGAAACAGATTACAACATAAAAACTTATAACGCGGTCGGAAATCACGATTTATATAATTCAGGCTGGCAGCATTATAAAAAATATCTTTATCCGTATAAGTCCCTTTATTATTTTGAAGCGGGAAATTTCTCATGGTATTTTATAGACACGGCAAGCGGTTCTTTAGGCGCAGGACAAATGCGGCTCTTAAATAAAACAATGCAGTCCGACCCTAACCCCAAAATCGTAATGACACATTTCCCGCTTTGGGCTAACGGACATTTTTATTTTTCATTACAGGATTCGCTTGAGCGCAATCTGTTGATTTCAACTTTTGCAAAAAACAATGTAAAAGCCGTTCTCACGGGACATACACATAAAAAAACCGTTTCCGATTTCGGAAGATTTATGGAATACAATCATCCCGGTTTTTTTGCAAAAGCCGGATGGGGACTTATTACTGTAAATCCAACTACAGGAGAAGTAAGTTCTGAAATTTATTATCTTCCCGTAAGCCGTGCACTTTCAATACGTTTCCCAAATCGGGAGCTGTGCAACGGAGAACAGTGTTCCGCCGCGCCCGTGCAAAACTGATTTTTACGGATTCTACTAAAATCTCCGGTCGCATATCTCTACTATTCGCTCTCATGCCCTGCAATGTCAACATTATCCCACTCCGCAGCAATAGTTCTGTGCTCTATGTCCGGGATTTTTTGGAAGATTCTGCAATCCGCGCGGTGAATAATTACGCCGCGCCCGCGAGAAACGTAGCCGACAATCGGATCTTTAAATTTGGGCGCACAGCATTTTGCAAAAGTCAGCATAAAATTCGTAGTGTTTAGGATTTTTACTTTACCTGTTTCATGGATTATATCTTCCGCGCCCTTGCCTTTTTTATGCGCACGCTTTTCTCCTCGATCCGAGCGTGCAGATGATTTTTCTTCACGCGCCTTTTGAGCGATTCCTTTTTCTGCCGTAAGTTTATCTGAAAAATTCGGGTCGTTATTCGTAAGCCACGCGTGGATTTTTTGGCGCGCTTTAGATGTTCGAGCATATTTCAACTGTGTTTCGGTCGGGTGCGCCTGAGGATTTGTAAGGATTTCGATAATCTGTGTGTTTGCAAGCGGCTGCGTAATCGGAATAATTTTGCCGTCCGCCTTTGCGCCCACGATTTTTTCACCGATTGCCGAATGCACCGCGTATGCAAAGTCAATCGCCGTCGAATTAACGGGAAGCTGCTTTACATCTCCGTTCGGCGTAAACACGACAATTTTGTCTCCGAGCAGGTCGTTTTTAAATTCTTGAAAAAAACGGTCATCCGTGATGTCCTTGCTGCGCAATTCCCGCAGTTGGTTAAAAATCGAAAGATTTTTTACGTCAACAAGGTCATGCGTCAAACCTTTTTTGTAAAGCCAGTGCGCAGCTATTCCGTGTTCGGCAACGTCATGCATTTTTTGCGTTCGTATTTGAATCTCGAGCGGTTTATCCCCGCACATGACCGTCGTGTGGAGCGACTGGTAACCGTTGGACTTCGGCATAGCGATGTAATCTTTAAAACGACCGTCAAGCGGTTTCCATAAACCGTGAACAATGCCGATTAGCGTGTAGCATTCCCCGTTTGTGCGGCAAATTGCACGCAACGCAAGCAGGTCGAACAACTCTCCCGCCTCTTTGTTGCGCTTTCTCATCTTTTGATATATCGAATAAAAATGCTTTGCGCGGCTTTTAATCGAGATTTTTATTCCAGCTTTTTCCGCCTCCTTAAGAATCGCCTGCGTTGCTTTTTCAAGCGTTGCCGCACGTTCTTCTTTCTTTTGCGCAACAACCGCTTTGATTTGTTGAAAGGCATCGGGATTCGTGTATTTAAGACTCAAATCTTCAAATTCATTTTTTTCCGCAGACATACCGAGCCTGTCGGCAAGAGGAGCCCAAATATCGATAACTTCCTGTGCAAGAGCAGTTTGCTCTTCCGACGGCAGAGTTTTGATGTTGCGGATTCTGTCGAGCCTGTCGGCAAGTTTTACAAAAATGACGCGCACATCGTCTACCATTGCAAAAAGCATTTTGCGTATAGCGTCCGCCTGCTGCAAAGTTTTAGTGTTTATCGGAAGACGCATAATCCGCGAATTGTCACGCACAATTTTTGCAACCGCATCTCCGAATTTTTTGCGCACTTCATCTTCGGTTACACCGTGATTATAAACATCGTGCAAGAGACCTGCGCAAATGCAGTCGGAATCAAGTGTATTTTGAGCAAGAATAAACGCAGTCCTAAGCGGATGAAGATAATACGGTCGTCCGCAGGCGCAATTTTCAGTCCCGCATTTAAGACATAAGAAATCCCACGCATTTTTGATTCGAGCTTTGTCTTCCGTCTGATAGGCCGGAAAAGCTTCAAAAAATTCTTCCAATAGAGCGGCAGTGTCCGCCGTATCGGACTTAAAACTGAATTCCGTACTCATACTGTACTTTAAGATAACAAAAAATGCGGAATATAACAATGTTCGCAAGTTTTTCAAATCGTTGACAGGGTTAATGATACAAAGTATCATTAAAATATGGAAATTGACAAAAAAGCTTTATACAACATAACTTACGGTCTTTATGTTGTAACGTCTAATGATGGCTCAAAAGATAACGGATGTATCGTAAATACTGTCGTTCAAGTTGCGGATTCTCCGCTTACGGTTTCTGTTTGTATAAAGAAAAAAAATTATACGCATGAAATTGTAAAGAATTCCGGAATAATGAATGTAAATTGCCTTACGGTTAATGCAAAATTCGATGTATTTGAAAAATTCGGATTTGTCAGCGGACGCGATAAGGATAAATTTGCCGGTGAAACATTAGAAAGAACCGAAAACGGTCTAATCATATTACCGGCAAATGTAAACACTGTGATTTCGCTTAAAACCGAGCAGTATATCGATTTAGGAAGTCATGGAATGTTTATCTGCACACCGACGGAATGCCGGCTGCTGTCTTCCGATGAGTCTATGAGCTATAATTTTTATCAAAATAATGTAAAACCCAAACCTAAAGAACAGAAAACCGGCAAAAAACGATGGGTTTGCAAAGTTTGCGGATACGTATATGAAGGTGATGAACTCCCGAGCGATTTTGAATGTCCTTTATGCGGTCATCCGGCAAGCGATTTTGAACTTATGGAATAAACTCCGCAAATCAGCCTATCTCTTTTATTTGACCCGCAGATGTTAATCACTTACGGGTCAAATCTTTGTATCTCCCTATAAAAAAATATTTTCACAAGTTTTTAAAATATAAACGGCGGAATACTGATTTAAGAATTCCGCCGTCTAGAATTAAATTTTACTTGGTAAAATTATTCTGCGCTGTTTTTAGCTTCTTCTTCCTTTGCAGGCTCTTTTTTGTCGGATTTCTTTTCCGCGCTCTTGGCTGCATTAGGATCTTCCTGAGCTTTTACAGTCATTGAAATCGCCGCAGTTTGTGCTTCATAAAGCTTTATGGTCGCATGATAATTTCCGACAGATTTGATTACAAGACCGGGAATTTCTATTCGTTTGCGCTCAATTTCAAAGCCGTTTTTGGCAAGAATATCGGCAACAACCTGCGTTGTAACCGCGCCGTAAAGTTTTCCGTTAGAACCTGCGGGCATAACAATTTCAAATACGCTTCCTTCGAGTTTTTCTTTAAGACTTCTTGCATTCTGCCTTTTAACTTCTTTCTTTGCTTCGATTTCAGCTTTTCTTGCTTCAAAAATCGCTGCAGTTGTTTCGTTATAAGGAACTGCAAAATTTCTTGGAAAAAGAAAGTTACGCGCATAACCGTTTGCAACATTCTTTACATCGCCCTCTTCTCCGAGGTGTTTTACATCAACATTAAGAATAATTTTCATAGTACAAGCTCCTATTCTATTTTTAAGAATAATAGATTTTGCGGCGGCGTCATCAGGAGTAGAATCGCTGCCGCAGATTTTTTATTCCGCTACAAACGGAAGAAGACAAATTGAACGTGCGCGCTTTATGGCGGAAGCAAGCTCTCTCTGATGCTTTGCGCAAGTACCGGTTATGCGGCGAGGAAGAATCTTACCGCGTTCCGTTGTAAAGCGGCGCAATGCGTCTACATCTTTGTAATCAATCTTGGTTTTGTTTGTGCAGAAGCGGCAGACTTTTTTGCGGAAGAAAGTTTTACCTTTCATGCGTCCGCCTTCACGACCGTCGTCTTCACGTCCCTCTGTTTCGTTCGCGGCAGTTGTCTGCAGTGCTGCATTATCTTCAAAATTCTCGTTATCTTTTGTTTCTTCTGACATAATTTACTCCAAAATGTTAGAAAGGAATATCTTCGGGGAAATCGCTTTCCGAACCTGCAAAACCGCCGTTATCGTACCCCTGCTGCATGGACGATTGCTGCCGCACTTCCGTTTTAGGTTGGAATCCGCCGAATGTACCCCCGGTCTGCTGACCGCCATCCGATTTTCCGCCTAAAAGCTGTACGTTATTTGCAATGATGGAAACCTTACTGAACTGTTGTCCGTCTTTTTCCCATCTGTCCTGCTTCAAGTATCCGTCGACTGCAATCTGCTTACCTTTTGTAAGATACGGTTTCAGATTTTCCGCAGTTTTTCCCCACAACGTAACATCGAAGAAATTCGCTTCTTCGATCCACTGATCGCCGTTTTTACGGCTTCTGTTGACGGCAATACTCAAATCAGCCTTAGCTTGTCCGTTTCCGACATAAGCAAAACGGGGTTGTCCGTTTCTGCGGTTTTCATCGACACCGGCAGTAAGCCGTCCAACAAGAACTACGTGATTTAAATCCGTCGCCATGTTTTACCTCTTTTCCGGTGATTATTTTTCTTCAATCTTTACAAAAAGATATTTAAGCAGTTCGGTCTGAAGCTTAAACGTACCGTCAATTTCGGAAATTTTGTTTGGATTAAGTTTGACTGTGAAAAGGATAAAGCGACCGCGCTTTTGTTTTTTCACTTCGTAGGTAAGATCTCGATCGCCGAAAAGTTTTTCATCTTCAATTTCTGCGCCGAAATTTTTGAGTGCGCTGCGTACTTCTTCTGCGCCTCTTTTTGATTTTTCCTCATCAAGCGGAAAAATCGTCATAAGTTCATACTTTCGCATAATTTCTCCTTATGGACAATTGGAAACTCATACGAGTCTCAAGGGGTGTAGCAAGATAATATCAAAACGGGGGTATGCGGTCAATATAACGCAAGCAGGATACACGGAACTCAGTTTTTGCCTAATACTGTCAGTAAATGCAGAGGATCCATAAGGCAATCGAACATAATATGAGACATAG
>CAUUVZ010000073.1:0-11186 GCA_963548875.1 uncultured Treponema sp.
AGACTCCTTGTCCGAAGGGCAAGAAGGTGCAACCGAGAAGACTTAGAACAATTCCTGTTTGCCAGTATCTTAAACAGAAATAGGAAAAGCAAGTTAATGCTTTCCGTTGCCGCCCTGCTCTCTAAGGGTGTACCTCTACCCTTTATCGAAGCAGAAGAAGCGTTCCAATCCCTCGCCCCGAAAATCGGCAGACCTAATGATAAGGAAGTCAGCGCGAAAGCGTTTCTGATTGAAATGCTGAAAGAGGGAGAAATGCTTTCTTCGGATTGTGAAGAAAAACTTGAAGCCGCAGGGTTCAAGAAATCGACCATTAAAAAGGCAAAGGAATGAAACCTATGAAAATATGAATGTGATTGAGGAGCGCATACCCTACAATGTGCATTTCAAAAAGCCTTTTGCCCCGACCTATATGGAGCAGTTGAAATCGAAATTCTTCAATAACAGAAAATCAACATTAAAATCGGACGGCAAAATTACAGCGGACGGGCGGCATTAGAAACGGGTTTTACAGACTTTCACTTCTTTGCCGCCGCCGATAGACAAACCTAAAATCCGTAAAACCGGTCTTAAAAATCAGCGTTCGTGTTCTATTCGCTGTCCGCACGGCGGATAAGATGAGTTTCCCAATCCAAAAGTTCTTTTTCCATGCAGGAATCGTTGCCTTTTACATCGCACAAAATGCGGAAAACATTTTCCGTACCGCTCGGACGCATCCATATAAACGCAACGGGAATCTTATTTTTATCAAAAAAGCGTATTTTTAATCCGCCGTTTGCGTTGTTCCAATTTTGTGCATTCAACAATTCGTCCGTTCCGTTTGTAGTGTCGGCTTCGTATCCGCAAATTCCGTATTTATGCCCGAAATCCGCAATAAAATCTTCCCATTCTTGTTCAAAAACGGTCTTAAATCTCCCTTTGAGCGCACCTTTATCGTTCGATTTCACATTAAGTTTTGCACGCTCATCGCTTACGTTTGTCGTACAATATTCCGGCAGAGTTTTGATTATATCCGAAAGCGTAAAATCATCTTTATATTTATCTTCCTGTCCGGATTTTTCACACCAAAGATGAAAAAGTCCTTTTTCCCCTTCCGAATCTCGAATCGTAAGCAGTTTTACAATCGCAAATATCGTCGCAACCGGATCGCGCACACCCGACGGATAAGTTATATTTCCGCCGTTGGAACCTTCTCCCAAAATCCGAACTTCATAACCTTCGGAACGCTTTTTACGCGCAAGATTGACTACATTCGCTTCTCCTACTTCCGCGCGAAAAATCTCCGCTCCGAACGCCGCACAAATTTCGTTTATACGCATGGACGTAGGACAGTTAACCGCAACTGCCCGCTTAATTTCCGCACCTGCGCTCCGGCGACATGAAAACGCAAGCTCCGACAAAACGCAGAGCGCAAAAACCTCTTGCGCCGGAATACATTCCGCATTATTCGTGCGCTCATTCCAATAAACGGCGTTTCCCCTGTCTCCATCACAATCGGGCATATATCCCAAAGTGAATTCAAATCTTTTTTTCAGTTGCTCTTCTTTAATCTTTTCCGCGCAATATGAAAGATTTTCCCCTTCGGGAATTATCGCATGTGCAATCGCTCCGGCTTTATCGTTGAAAGACAAAAATTCAATTCCGAAAGACTCGATAAAGTCCTTGTCGATACTTTTTATGCGCGATGAACCGTTCATATCCGCAACAATACCGAGTCTACGGGCGGAGATACCGTTTTTTATCTCGGAAAAAACTTCTTCCTGACTGTTTTTATCTTCCGTACCTGCAATTATTTTTTTCATAAACGAAAAATATTCTTTCAAAGCGGCTTGTTTGTTTTTTGCGGCGGAAGAATAAATTTCTCCTACGGATAGATTATCTGCGCGGGCAATCAAATCTTCCGCGCGCTTTTCCGCATCAACTTCCGCGCATTTTTTGCAGAAGTTTTTAATTATTTTCGAATTTTCGTATCCTTCAAGAACGCCGCCATCGTTCATACCGAATTTTATACCGTTATGCCCGACGGGGTTATGACTTGCCGAAACATAAAAAAAGCCGTCGAAATTCCGCGCGTAACAAAATATTTCCGGCGCGGCGGTTATATCAAGATATTTTACGGTAATACCCGAAGCACTTAAAACACGGATTGCAATATCCGAAATCATCTTACCCGTCGGGCGAGTATCTCTACCCAGCACAATTACGGGCATTCTTCCCAGCCTATCAATCATATACTCGGCAAAACTTTCCGCAATCAAAGCGCATAAAATCTTATTTTCGCTTCCGATATCGCCGGAAAGACTTTCTTCATTGCCGTCCGCCGCAAAAACTTTTCTCCACCCCGAAGCAGAGAGAATCATATTATGTTCCATACGCAGATTATATCGAAGAATGCCGTTTTTGTAATGAAAATTAAAACATTGAAAATCTCATGGAAATCAATTTTCCCCAAAACAGCCGATAGTCCGAATGTCGAGAGTCCTCTATTTTTATAAATATCGTATATAGATTACCTATAAAATTAAAATGCATGGACAATCTTGGATTCCAAAGGATGGTAATCCTTTGGTCGTGCACAAGGAAGGAGGGTTCTTAAGGGAGGAAAACTGCCGAATACGACCGATTTAAGCAAGTTTCGAGTACTCGAAACTTGAAGCGGACGGCGAACTTGTTGTGTCTTTCATGACCCGTTTTACCGTCCGCCACTCCCTTGAAATAACGGGTTTAAGACTTGCCTTTATAAAAATATAATCTTTGTGTTTATAAAACTCGAAATTGATGATAATAACTCATTAGGATTTATGCGAATACGGAACCAATGTTTTGAAAATTAAAACATTGAAAATCTCGATAACCGTTTATTATTTTTTATAAAAAAAGTACACTCGTACAAAATAAAAATCGGGAAACTCGCAAATGAAAAATCGAAAAGCAAAAGACTTCTTATTATATTTTTTAGCGGACATATTGTTTTTATTTTCTTCCGCTACGGCATTTTCCGTAAGATGGGCAAGAAAAAATTATCCCATGCAGTCTTTCAGAAACGTATATTTTGTACTTTCTTCCGATACGTCGGGGCATGATTCGGGAACGTTTTTTTCCGCCCTCAAAGGATTTTTACTTCCCGCTGCAGTGCTTTACATCGTTTACAGAATCGTTTTATTCATCCTTAAAAAGAAGAATATAACTTTTAGCGCGCATAATCTTGCAAAATTCAGTGCGGCTTATATGCTTGCGTCTCTTTCAGCCGGTGTTGTTTTGCTTAAATTATGGAACTACCCGATATTTGCAAAAGAAGTAAACGAAAAACCCGTATCCTCGCAATTTTACAAAGAGAATTACGTCGATCCGTTTACCGTAAAAATAACCGCCCCGAAAATCAAACGCAATCTCATATTGATTTTTATGGAATCTATGGAATCTTCTTATGCAACGGTAAAAGACGGCGGTGTTTTTTCGGAAGATATTATTCCGAATCTGGCGCGTACGGCAAAAGAAAATATCAATTTCAGCGCGAACAATCTTATCGGCGGCGGTTTTAATCTCGAAGGAACTTCATGGACGGGCGCAGGGCTTATTTCCAAACTTACTGCCGTGCCGTATTTCAATCCGTTTATAGCGGAAAACGGAAAAGTTTATTGTCTGCGCCATGCACTATCTTTGGGAGATATTCTGAAATCGCAAGGATACAATCTTGTATTTTCCATGGGCTCCGAAAAACAGTTTGAAAACCGGGACGCCTTTCTGGAAGGGCACGGCTTTGATGTTCACGATATAGTATGGTACAAAGAACAGGGGTTTATCTCAAAATATTACCGCGTATTTTGGGGATTTGAAGATTTAAAACTTTATGAAGCCGCCAGACTTGAACTTACCGAGCTTGCCGAAAGCGATTCGCCGTTTTGCTATGGAATGCTGACCGTTGATACGCATTTTCCGTACGGATATAAATGTGCGCTTTGCAAAGACGAATTTTCTCACCCTATGATGAATGTCCTGCGCTGCGCAGATTATCAAGTAAATGAATTTATAAACTGGTGCAGGCGGCAAAGCTGGTTTTCCGACACGACCATCGTTATCATGGGCGATCATTGCTATCTTAATGCTCCCGAAAACAATTTTATCGCCGAATGTACTTCTCTTCCCAAAAAACAAATGGAAGAGCGCAGGAGATTTTTCAATTTAATAATAAATCCGAGTCCCGAAATCGATATTGATGCGGGGAAAAACAGGGAATTTTCATCATTCGATATGTTTCCGACTATTCTCGAGTGTCTGGGAAATCAAATTGAAGGCGGCAGACTTGCGCTCGGACAAAGCCTTCTTTCGAAGAATCCTACTCTTGTCGAAAAATACGGAGAAAAGAAAGTCAACAAAGAGATTATGAAACGCTCGATAGAATACGAACGGCTCAGATAAAATAATAACGAATTAAAACGTTTGGAGATGCAAGTCTGCGGACATAAAAAAACGCCCTGTAAAAGGGCGTCTGCCACCGGTTGGAATCGGACCAACGACACGCAGATTTTCAGTCTGCTGCTCTACCAACTGAGCTACAGCGGCGTAATGGCAGTATAATATATGAACGGTTAAAAACTGTCAATAAGAATCGATTGTATTTTACGGATTTTCTCTGCGTCCCCTGCGTTTTTATATTAAGATGCCTTGTTATATTTTAAGCGGAGAATTATAATAAAAGATATGAATTGGCTTATTCTTACAAGCGGCGGACAAAATGCAGAGACTTTAAAGGAGATTATAAATTCAACTTTTCCGAACTCTGTTATCCATGAAACGGACTTACAAAGTAAAGATTTTTTCCATATTTACGATAAACTCCGTGTTATAACCCACTGTGTCATTTTTTCAAATTCTTCTTCGCATTCGGGAGATATAAATTTTATTTTGGGATTTTTGAGCGGCAGAAAAATGACCGTGTATTCTGTTGATAAAATGGGAATTGAAACAGCTGTAAAACACGGATTTATTGAATATTTTCCGGACGACGCAGCTCTTTATGACTTCTTAAAAAACAACTCTAAAAAAATCATAAAAGACAATTTGGTCAGAGAAGCAAAACATTATCTTATAGAGCGCGGCATTCCGCTTACTTCCGATAATTTTGCGGAAGCGATTGAAAAAGGCGATAAAGAATTATGCAGATATTTTTATGTCGCAGGTCTTGATGTAAATGTAAGGGATTCACTGGGCACTCCGATGCTCAATATTGCCGCACGCACGGATAATCTTGAAATGGTAGAGTGGCTGCTTGAACGCGGAGCGGATATCAATGCGACTTCCGAAGACCGCGGATACACAGCCGTTATGGATGCGGTATGGCGCGGTAACAAAAAAATTACGGCATATCTCATTGAAAAAAAAGCCGATTTGAACACCGTAAACAAGGAAGGACAGACAAATATTGTTCTTGCCGTAGGTGCAGACCGTACGGAGATATGCAAAATGCTTGTGGAAAACGGAGCCGATCCGGATGTTCCCGATTCCATGGGAATGTCCGCTTACGGGTACGCGCAGCTGTTCAAAAAAGATGAAATTGCCTCAATACTTGAAAAATATCATAAGGAAGATTAAACGGTTTGAAATCCATAAATAAAATCGGCGGAACCGTTACGGCGGCTTTTACCGGCGGCGGTACGGGCGGTCATATTTATCCCGGACTTGCCGTTGCCGATTCGCTGCGTTCCGTTTGCGCAAAAAACGGAATACAAGTCAAAATTTGCTGGATTGGAAACAATTCCGGTATGGATAAAAATATCGTAGAAAAAAATATCGGTCTCGGCGGGACAAAAAGCGCGGATATTTTTTACGGTATTCCGTCAGGAAAACTGCGCCGTTATTTTTCAATACGCAATTTTTTTGATTTATTTAAAATCTTAGGCGGCTGTATCGCCTCTTTTTTTATTTTGCTTAAAATCAAACCGGCATTTTTATTTTCCAAAGGCGGTTTTGTAAGTGTGCCGCCGTGTTTTGCAGCAAAGCTGCTTGGAATTCCGATTTTGACGCACGAATGCGACTTCACTCCGGGTCTTGCTACAAAATTAAACAGCCGCTTTGCAGATAAAATTCTTATTTCGTATAAAGAAACTGCTGGTTATCTGAATCAGTCTGCAAAATCGAAAGCAGTTGTTACCGGCAATCCTGTACGCCCTGTCTTTTATTGCGCATCGGCTGAACGCGGACGAAATTTTATCGGCATAAGCGGCGAAAAACCGGTTTTGCTTGTAATCGGCGGAAGTCTTGGTGCGCGGCAGATAAACGAACTTGTAGAAAAAAATCTTGAAAGTCTTTGCAAAAATTTTACGGTCGTCCACCAAACAGGCATAAAAAATGCAGCTTCGGAACCGACGGAGCATTCGGAAGAAGTGAAGAAAAATTACCGTCCCTTTCCATTTATTTACGATGAAATGCCTGACGTTATTGCCGCTGCCGATATTGTTCTTTCGCGCGCAGGAGCCAATTCAATATGGGAATGTTCGGTTTTAGGCAAACCGATGATTCTTATTCCTTTATGCGGAAGCGGAACGCGCGGCGATCAAGAAGATAACGCCGCGTATTTTGAAAAATGCGGAGCCGCTGTAGTTCTTTCGCGCGAAAACGCGACGGATGAAAATCTTTTAAATACGCTTGAAATGTTTTCGGACAAAGATACGCGGCAGCGGTATGCGGAGGCTTCGCTAAAACTGTCAGCCGGAAAAAATCCTGCTGAAAAAATCGCGCAAATTCTTTATAATTACCTTAATTTTGAAAACTCTACTATATGCTAAATTTGTTTGATAAAGCAGTTATCGAGCAGATTTATATGTGCTCAACTTTGCAGCTAAAACTCTTGCAGAAAACTTTTTAGCCGTGTTGGGTACTTCATTCAAAACTTTTACCGGAGAAACAATAATGAATTTCGTTCTTGTGCCTATAGACATCTGTTTTATCGTAATAATTCTGATATTTGCACTGACGGCTCTTGCAAAGGGACTTGTAAAAGAACTTTTCAGCAAAGTGAGTCTCATCGGCGGACTGGCACTCGCAATAATCTTTACTCCTACTCTCGACAAATACGTTCTTAAAACTATAACAAATCCTGCGGCGTCAAAAGCCGTTTCGTTTATCATAATTTTTACTGCGGTATTTCTTGTCATTTCGATTATTCAACAGCTCGTTGCAAAGGTCTTTTCCGGCGAAATTATGAAAGGACTCGACCGCACTCTCGGTTTTTTATTGGGCATTGCAGAAGGTTTGATTGTAGTCGCATTTGTCATGATTATTTTAATCGGGCAGCCGTGGTACGATACAAGCGAAATTTTTGCAGACAGTCTGTTCTATAAGTATTTAAACGGAATCATAAGAATTCCTGCCGACTATTTAAGAGGATTTGCTCAAAATGTATGATAATTTACTCCATCAAAATGCAGCTTCTCTTTTAGCCGCATCGATAAACGAAGATTCCTTACCGGGTGCACTGCTTTTTTGCGGTGCGGAAGCGTCGGGAAAACTTACTTGCGCGCTTGAAACTGCAAGAATTTTGTCGTGCTCGGCAAATCCCAAAGGTGAATGGATATGCACCTGCCCTTCTTGTATGCAGCACAAATCGCTTGTAAATGCGAACGTCTTGCTTGCAGGTCCGCGAGACTGTACTCCTGAAATTGCAGCCGCATCTTCTGCATTTTACAAAGCGCTTGAATCGAATTCCAATTATTTAACTGCATCGCGCTATCTGTTTTTGCGGGCGGCGCGGAAATTGACTCTTAGATTCAATCAAATTTTATGGGAAGGAGACGACAAACTTTCTAAAATTGCTTCCGTAATTTCCGAAATAGACGAATTGATGGAACCGCTCGATTTTCCCCATGAATTGCCGGAATTAAAAAACGTTGAAAAAAATCTCGAAAAACTTTCTGCACTCTTTCAAAAACTCGAAAGTGATTTTTTATACGATTCGATTCCCGTTGCGCAAATACGGAACGCAAGTGCGTGGGCGCGGCTGAAATCTTCCGAAGGCAAAAAAACTATAATAATCGAAAATGCCGACCGAATGCTTGAAAGTGTCCGCAACGCACTTTTAAAAATCCTTGAAGAGCCGCCTGAAGATACGGTCTTTATTCTTACAACTTCCCGAAGAAATGCGGTTATGCCTACGATTTTATCACGTGTCCGCACATATAATTTTTCCGAAAGAACACTCGAACAGCAGCATGATGTGATAAGCCGCGTATTTCATGCAGATGAATTTCACGGCTCAATAAGCGACTATCTGCTGTCTTATCTTCCTGTAAAGCCGGACGTTCTTAGGAAAAGCGCAGCGGATTTTTTTGCGGAAACCGCATCGTCGCATATTCCCGATATACAAGCACTTGTAAAAGCGTGCGGCGCATTTAATCCGCGCATAATGCTTAAATTATTTTTAGAAGGTCTTCTTGCCGCGCAAAAAAAATTGCTTTTTTCCGCGCCGAGCAGTTCTGCAGCTTTTGAAATTTCTTCATCCGTGCGGGAATGCTGGAATTCTGTTACGGTTTACAATCAGTCGCCTAACAGCGCGTTGGAAAAATTGGCTGTCGATATTTTAAAAATAAACAAACTTTCCGGAGGTGCTTTAATATGCGCGGACTGAAGCGGCTTTTGGAAAAACTTCCCAAACTTTCACACGAACAGCTTGGGGGGGTTTTACGGGATGTTGCGGATGAAAACGCAATGCTCACGTCGATATTCGATTCTTTATCTACGGGCTTGATAATCGTTAACCGCAAATGGAAATTTTTACAGTCAAATAAAGCCGCCGACCGTTTCGTATTTGAAAATGCCTCCTCCGACAGCAAATTCGACGAGGAATTTGTATGGCAATCCGTTTCTGAAAAGGAAATCGGAGACTTTCTTGAAAAAACTGCGGCAAGCGGGAAAAGCAATATCACGCAAGAATTTACGACTGCCGGCACCGACGGTTCAGTGCGCTTTTTATCTGTTTCTATTTTTTCATATGTAAACCGCTCCGTACTTGCAGGAAACATTATAAAAATCGAAGATATAACACAAAAGCGCACTAAAGAAGTGCTTTCGCGACGCATGGAAAATATGAGCGGGCTTACAAATCTTGCCGCCGGCATGGCGCATGAAATCAAAAATCCTTTAGGCGCAATAGGAATTCATATTCAGCTTATTCAACGTGTAATAAAAAAACACCGCGAAGGCGACGGTATTCTGCCGGAAAAAAAACATCTTGAAGATCATCTGGATATAGTAAATCAGGAAATTGAACGGCTGAATAAACTTGTAATGGATTTTCTGTTTGCAGTTCGTCCTGTAAAAGCGGAGCTTATGCTTAAAGATCCGTCTGCAATCCTAAAAAATATTATAGATTTTTTTTCACCGGAGTTCGGACGCGCTCATGTTGTAGTCAGTTTAAGAATGCCGGAAAAATCAATCCGTCTGCTTATCGATGAAAAACTCTTTCGGGAAGTTATAATAAATATCGCGCAAAATGCATTTGCGGCAATAAAAGAACGCTACACGGAATGCTCGGAAATTTCCGAATCCTGCCGCAGCTGTCCCGGTAAAATAGATTTTATCGCCGCCGTAAAAGGAGATAATTACGTTATTTCGATTGCGGATAACGGCAGCGGTATTGATGAAAAAGATATTCCCCGCATTTTTGAACCTTATTATACGACCAAAGCAAACGGAACCGGATTGGGAATGACGATGGCATATAAAATCATTAAAGAATTCAACGGAGACATTCAAGTAGAATCGCATAAAAATGAGGGAACCAAGATTTCAATTTTAATCCCGATTCCTCAGACAGACAGAAAATTGCTTGAAGACACTTCGGAGGAAGGCGAAAAATGAAATTTACGATTTTAGTTATCGACGATGAAGAAAATATACGAAACGGACTTGCGGTAAATTTTGAAATGGAAGATTACAATGTAAAAACCGCAGCGTCCGGCAAAGAAGGATTATCTTTACTCCGTAAAGGCGATATTGATTTGGTGATAACCGATTTACGCATGGACGGAATCGCAGGTGAAGAAGTTGTACGCCGCGTAGCAACGGAAACTCCGGGTATTCCTGTTATTGTGCTTACAGGACACGGAAGTGTAGATGCCGCCGTAAACGCAATGAAAGCCGGAGCTTATGATTTTCTTACCAAACCGCTGAATTTAGACCAGCTCAACATAATCGTAAAACGCGCACTGGAAAATCGGGAACTTTCTCTAAAGCATAAAATATTGCAGCAGGAGCTGGAAGTAAAAAATTCTTTCGGCAGCATGATCGGAAAAAGTTCGGAAATGCAAAAACTATTTGAGCTGATACGCAAAGTTGCACCGTCAAAAGCAAGCGTTCTTATTACCGGAGAAAGCGGCGTTGGAAAAGAACTTGTCGCGGACGCGGTTCATAAACTTTCTCCGCGTAAAGACGGTTCTTTTATAAAAGTTCATTGCGCAGCTTTAAGCGAAAGTCTTTTGGAAAGCGAATTGTTCGGACATGAAAAAGGAGCTTACACAGGTGCGGACAGTATGAAAAAAGGACGCTTTGAACTTGCACACGGCGGTACAATATTCCTTGATGAAATAGGAGAAATAAATCAAGCGACGCAGGTAAAAATTCTCCGCGTCCTTCAGGAAAAAAAGTTTGAACGTGTAGGCGGAGAAGAAACAATCACGGTCGATGTAAGAATTGTCGCCGCAACGAACAGAAACCTTGAAGAAGAAGTAAAAGCGGGACGATTCCGCGAAGATTTATATTACCGATTAAATGTTGTTCACCTTTATGTTCCGCCTCTAAGAGAGCGAAAAGACGATATTCCGCTTTTGGTAGACCATTTTTTAAGGGAATTCGCACGTGAAAACGGAAAAAACGTAACTACTATAGAACCGCGTGCGCGGGCGGCTCTCTACAAATATGACTGGCCCGGCAATATCCGTCAACTTCGAAATTGCATGGAAAGTGCCGTTGTTATGTGCTCCGGAAGTGAAATTATGATTGAAGACCTGCCTCCGTCGGTAAGCAAAAGCACTGCTGAGGCGTCTATTTCAATCCCTCTGGGAATTCCGTTGGAAGAAGCGGAAAAAACTTTAATCATGCAAAATCTTGCGGCAAACAAAGGAAATAAATCAAAAACCGCCGATATTTTGGGGATTGAGCGGAAAACATTGCATAGAAAACTTGCAAAATACGGA
>CAUUVZ010000074.1:0-11043 GCA_963548875.1 uncultured Treponema sp.
CATACACGATATTTATAAAAATAGAGAAACTCGGCATTCGGGATATCTGCTCTTTGGGATAAAACTTGATTTCCATGATTATGCAAATATCTTATTTGACCAAAGAATGAATAACCGTATAATTCGGTTGTATGATTGAAAAAATGACTGAGAAAAAATACGTACTTGCGCTGACCGGTGCCAGCGGGGCAATGGGCGGCGAAGTTTTATCGCATCTTTTGGATTCCGATAAAAAATATGAGATTAGAGTTTTAATTCACCATGCAAATCATAGCCGCCGCTTTTTCAAAAAGCTTCTTAAAAAAGGCGGAGAACGAATCAAAATCGTGCACGGAAATCTTTCCGACTACGGCACCGTTGAGCGGCTCATTTCAGGCGCAGATTATGTTATCCATTGCGGGGCTGTAATTCCGCCGCGCGCAGACCACAATCCTTCCAACACATTTAAAGTTAATTTCGGCGGAACAAAAAACATTATAGAAGCAATAAAAAATTCCGGGCGCGCCGATGCAATAAAACTGGTGCATATTTCTACCGTTGCAGTATACGGAAACCGAAATCACCGCCATCCGTGGGCGCGCGTAGGTGATCCCGTTATGTCGAGCGCATACGATTATTATTCTGCGGCTAAAATAAAAGGCGAGCGGTGCGTTCTTGAAAGCGGACTTCCGAATTGGGTTGTTTTGCGGCAAACCGCCGTTTATCATAAATATTTTCTTGCAAACAATATGAACGACGGGCTGATGTTTCATACTTGCTGGAATGCGCCGCTTGAATGGGTTACGGACAGCGACAGCGGTCGTTTAATAAAAAATCTTGTCGATAGTGATATCGACGGAAATATCGGGGATTTCTGGCGCAATGTCTACAATATCGGCGGCGGAAAAACGTGCAGGGAGACCGGATACGAAACATTCAATCACGGGTTTGCTCTTATGGGTGCAAGTGCGGAAGCGTTTTTCGAGCCGCATTGGAATATTCCGCGGAACTTTCACGGCGTCTGGTTTTCCGATTCTTATATTCTTGAAGAATTTTTTAATTTTCGCCGCGAATCCGCCTCGGATTTTTGGAAAAGAATGACAAAGTCATTGTGGTATTACAAGTTGGGTAAAGCCGTTCCTGCTTCTCTTATCAAGAAATTTGCAATCGAACGGCTTCTGACCGACAGCAACGCGCCCATGAACTGGATCCGTTTAAAGAAGCAGGGACGTATCGACGCATTTTGGGGCGGGATTGACGCTTTTAATAAAATTCCGCGCAGCTGGAGAGATTTTCCGCTTCTTGCAAAAAACCTCTCTCCCGACGGTGATGTAGATTACGAAGATTTGAAAGACGAATCGAAATCCGTCCGTTTCAAACTCGATCACGGATATGACGAATCAAAGCCCGATTCTGAACTCGATATTGAAGATATGAAAAATGCGGCTTCTTTCCGCGGAGGCAGCGTCGTGTCGCAAAATATGACAAAAGGCGCGCTCTTTGCAAAACTTGACTGGCAATGCCGTAACGGACACGTTTTTTCGGCAAATCCGTTTACGGTTTTAAAAGCGGGTTTCTGGTGTCCAATTTGCTGCGAAGCATTGCCGTGGTCATTCGATAAAGAAGCCGCACACATTCCGTTTTACGCGCAAGTTTGGTATGACACGCATTCAAAGGACGAAGGATCCCACACATATCCCTATGACGAACACGAGGACGACGATTTGAATACGGGAAAAGATTAAGCTGTCTGGGCAAAAGGTATCTTGCGGATTTAATCTGCTTGGTAAATGCGGCAAGTTTTGCCGATAAATAAAAATTGCGTAAAAAATGTGTTTTAACCGGCTGAGATGCAGGGATATTATTCACGGAGCGAAATATGAAAGCCGTTTTATATGTGTTTTCCGGAACGGGCAATACAAGACTTATTGCCGATTTATATAAAAAATATTTGACGGATTACGAGACGGTTATTTTCGATATTGAAATTCAAAAAGGTTCCACCTCCTTTGTCCCGCCTCCGAACCCTTCCGAATTCGACCTTATAGGTTTCGGCTATCCCATTCACGGGTTCAATGCGCCCGAAATAACGGTGAATTTCTGCAGAGCTCTCCCCGATACGGATAAAACAAAGCGGAAAAAGGCGTTTATATTCAAATCAAGCGGTGAAGGTCATTCTCTAAATAATTATTCAAGCGGATTGATTATTAAGATTCTTGAAAAAAAAGGTTTCGACATTTTATGCGAGCGACATTATGTCATGCCGTATAACATGATTTTCAGACACTCTCCTGAGATGGTAAAAAGCGAATACATCTACGCCGATGCCTTAGTGCGTTTAAATTGCCGCGATTTGCAAAACGGATTTAGAGAAAACGTTCATTTTAATCCGCTTAAAGCGTGGTTTGTTCCCCTCATTCGCATAGAATGGATTTATGCCCGTCTTCAAGGTCCTTTTATGAAAGTCGATATGCACAAGTGCATTAAATGTATGAAATG
Source organism: uncultured Treponema sp. (assembly GCA_963548875.1). Classification (GTDB taxonomy): domain Bacteria; phylum Spirochaetota; class Spirochaetia; order Treponematales; family Treponemataceae; genus Treponema_D. Next base: position 2,479 of record CAUUVZ010000074.1, read on the forward strand.
CGTAAATAATTGCCCGCTCAACAATATCTCATTTGCCGATGAAAAGTTTAAGTTCGGAACGAATTGTTCTTTATGTGTGCGCTGTTCGTTTAATTGTCCCGTCTGTGCGATAAGTATAGGACTTTTAAACGGCTGGCGAATAAACGGAACTTACCGGATAAAGCAAACCGCTGCGGACAAATCCTTGCGTTTTCCGTTTTTCGGAGAAAATCTTAAAGGTTTGTACAGACTTTTATATTATAAATATTTCAGACGCGCCGATAGGGAGCTGGAAAACGCCGGAATAAAACTTAGCGACCCGGAAGATAATGTTTGACAGTTTCTGAAGAATTCTTAGAGCAAAATTTCCTATTCAGTCTTAATATTTCGGGCAATAAAGCAACTGCAAAATCAAAATGGTTATCACGGAGTTTCAACACAGAATTGTTGGGTGAAAAAAGTCCGAAAGGATTCCAGCTTAAGAATGCAAGTTTTGTTAATTATGACAATCACAAAACGGATGATTGTTATCTTTCTGTAAATGGAGGTACAAGCCTTAACGACCTTGCAGTAGAAAGCAAGCAATACGTTTCTGTCGCTAAAGGAAAAGCACCAAATGAATACACTCTGCTGATTACATCAATCCGCATGGAGAAGAAAATTAATGAAAAGGAGCTTTACCTGACTTTCTATTTTAAGGGTAGCAACGACCCCATAAAACTTACCCTTGCCCCAAATCCGGCGGCTTGGGATTAAAATAAAAACACCGGCAAGCCGTAAAAAGTCTGCCGGTGTTTGTGTTTAGAAATCACCGTTATCGGATTTTGGAAAAACTGTATTAAAACTTAAACATCGGACCGACTTTGAGAGTAAACACATTCTCAAAACCTCGATGGAATGATGAACCGATACCCACACCTAATGCTAAAACATCCGCAAGAGTTAGATTTACACCGATATTCTTTGTAAAAAAGTATTGACCGCCGATTTGAATCGGAATACCGATATTAAAATTCCACGAATCTTCTGAGAATATAGTATGCTCGCCAACCTTCTTTGAAACATTTATTTTTGCAACTCCTGCTGCAAGCCCTGAACCGGCATTGATATACAGTTTATCGTTCAAAAGTACGAGTGAAATGTCAATATTCCTATTGCAATCAATCAGTTTTGCAGGCAAATATTTTACGTTTTTTCCTTGTTGCCGTTCTCTGAATTGCATATTTATGCAAAAATACTTAAAATTTTTGCATAAATTGTTGACGCTTCTTTTTTCCGTCTCTATAATTCCGTACCATCTAAAAAATCGATTTATAAAATATATTAGTGCTTGTAAAAATAACTGCGGAATTATGCACCGCGTTTTGGAGGATTTATGTGCATGATTAAAACCGAAAATATTTGTGCATCGTTTGGAGAATTGGACGTACTCAAAGGTGTGTCGCTTGAAGTTGCTGAAAAAGAAGTTGTGTGCATAATCGGGCCGAGCGGGGCGGGGAAGTCTACGTTTTTGCGTGCGATAAATTTGCTTGAACCTATTACAGACGGCAGCATTTATATTGAAAATCGTCTGTTGACTCAATATTCCGGCGGAATAAAAAAACTTCACCTGCATTCAAAAGAGCAGCGCGAAATTCTTTTAAGTGTCGGAATGGTTTTTCAGCGCTTTAATCTTTTTCCGCATAAAACCGTACTTGAAAATGTCATGATTGCGCCCGTAAATGTTCTGCACAAAGAAGAGGCGGAGGCGCGCCGCACCGGTATTGAACTTTTGGAGCGCGTAGGACTCGGAGACAAAATAAACGAATATCCTAATAAACTTTCAGGCGGACAGCAGCAGCGTGTGGCGATTGCCCGCGCTCTTGCAATGAATCCGCGTATTATGCTTTTTGACGAGCCTACCAGCGCGCTTGACCCTGAGCTTGTAGGAGAAGTTTTAAGCGTTATGAAAACGCTTGCGGAGTCCGGCATGACAATGCTTGTTGTAACGCATGAAATGGGTTTTGCACGCGAAGTTGCAGACCGTGTAGTTTTTATGGAAAAGGGAATCATTATGGAAGAAGGCGCGCCGGAAAAGATTTTCCAAAAGCCCGGAACCGAACGACTTCAGCAGTTTTTAAAATCTGTGCTGTAAAATCTTCCTTGATTCAAAATAAAATAAATTTTTGTTTGAAATAAGAGAATTCTCATTATATAATTTACCCATATTAACATTTTACGTTTTAATGCAGTTTTTATGCTGCAATTAACGTGTAAATTATATCAATAGGAGTTCTATTATGAAGAAAATTCTAACAGTTCTTGTCGGTGCGCTTATCTGCGCTTCAGTTTTTACCTCTTGTACAAAGCAGGAAAAAAAGAAAACGTTGATGGTCGGAATGGTTACCGACGCAGGTACAATCGATGATAAATCTTTTAATCAAGGAACATGGGAAGGTCTTAAACTTGCGGAGAAAGATTTGGGAGTTACCGTAAAGTATTTGAAGCCCGTTGGAACGACAGAAGCGGATTACATAAAGGAAATTACAAACTTGTATGATGCAGGATATAAAATGATTGTTTGCCCGGGATTCAAGTTTGAAACTGCCGTATTTAAGGCTCAGTCAAAATATGCGGATGCTAAATTCGTTATTATCGACGGAAATGCACATCCTGCAGACGCGTGGGATGCTCAGAACGGTCCGAACACAATCGGAATCAGCTTCCTTGAAAACGAATCTGCGTTCCTTGCAGGTGTTGCGGCTGCTCTCCAGATAAAAGAAGGCAGCTTCGGCTTTATCGGAGGAATGGAAATTCCTGCAGTTCAAAAATTCAATTGGGGCTGGCAGCAGGGTATAAAATACGCCAATGAAAATCTCGGCACCAATATCAAAATGGACAAAGATAACTTCCTGTATCAGGGCGGATTTTCTGACATTGCTGCAGGTCAGCAGCTTGCGGCTTCTATGTATGACAGAGGTGTGAACGTAATCCATGCGGCGGCAGGCGGTGTAGGCGTAGGTGTTATCAATGAGGCTAAAACAAGAACTCAGGCAGGTAAAAAGGTATGGGTTGTAGGATGTGATGTTGACCAGTATGCGGAAGGTTTGATGCCTAACGGTTCATCTATAATCCTTACTTCTGCAATGAAATATCTTGCAACTGCCGCTTATGATATGATTAAAGACGAATTAAACGGTAATTTTGTTGGCGGACGTTCTTTGCTTTTGAGTGCAAAAGAAGACGGTGTCGGAATACCTGCATCCAATCCGAATCTTTCGGCAGATGTTCAAAAAACTGTTGATTCAATTGCCGCGAAAATCAAATCCGGTGAAATTATGGTAAGCGCGGAACAAGGTTCATTATTTAAATAAAAATTAAAATGATTGAGTCCGAAACGTTTCTCAATAATGACGGGATCGTTTCGGACTTTTTTTGTGCTGTTTAGGAAATTTAATAATATTTTATGAGGAGTATATTTTGGCTGCATCCGGCGATTATGTAATAGAAATGAAAAATATACGCAAAGAGTTTCCCGGCATTATTGCCAACGACGGAATAACTTTGCAGGTAAAGCGCGGAGAGATTCATGCCATTCTTGGAGAAAACGGAGCGGGAAAGTCTACTTTAATGAGTATTCTGTTCGGTTTGGTTCATCCTGATGAAGGCGAAATATTTGTAAAAGGAAAAAAAGTTCGAATCACCAATCCTAACGATGCCAGTGCATTGGGGATCGGTATGGTTCATCAGCATTTTAAGCTGATTCATAATTTTACGGTAACGGAAAATATTATTTTAGGTCGGGAAGACGGATTCATTTTGCGTAAAAAGGCGGCGGAAAAGCGCATAAAAGCCTTGAGCGATAAATACGGTTTGTCGATTTCTCCGACTGCAATCATAAGCGATATAACGGTCGGAATGCAGCAGCGCGTTGAAATTTTAAAAATGCTTTACCGTGATGCGGATATTTTAATTTTTGACGAACCGACCGCCGTTTTGACTCCGCAGGAAATAAACGAACTTATACAAATTATGCGTAATCTTGCAAAAGAGGGTAAAGCAATCATCCTTATAACGCATAAATTGCAGGAAATTATGGATTCCGCATCGCGCTGTACGATAATACGCAAGGGAAAACTTATTGACGTTGTAGATGTCGCATCGACAACAAAGAATGAACTTGCTTCCAAAATGGTCGGACGTCCTGTCGATTTTAAAGTTCCTAAACAGCCTTGCAAGCCCGGTAAAGCCGTCCTTGATATAAAAAATCTTTCGGTATTAAAAGAAAAAAAACTTACAGCGGTAAATAATTTTTCTTTGGACGTTCACGAAGGTGAAATCGTCGGTATTGCAGGCGTTGACGGAAACGGTCAGAGTGAGCTTGTTTATGCGCTTGCAGGACTTATGCCTACGGAATCCGGGCAAGTTATTTTGGACGGAAAAGATATAACCAAAATGTCTATCAGGCAGCGTTCGGAAGCGGGCTTGGGACACGTCCCTGAAGACAGGCAAAAGCACGGTCTTGTCCTTCAATATTCGATTGCGGAAAACACTGTAATAAAATCGTATTATACAAAAGCATTCCAAAAGCACGGATTTTTACTGCGTGATAAAATCAACGCGTTTGCAAAAAAAATTGCCGAAGCCTTTGATGTGCGTTCAGGACAGGGAATTGAATCTAAAGCCGGTGAATTGAGCGGAGGAAATCAGCAGAAAGCGATTTTGGGACGTGAAATTACGCTTGACCCGAAATTATTGATTGCCGTAAATCCGACACGCGGACTTGATGTAGGTGCAATCGAAGCCGTTCACAAAGAAATTGTAAAGCACCGCGATGCGGGACGCGGAGTTCTTCTTATCTCTTTTGAGCTTGATGAAATATTCAATCTTTCGGACAGAATTGCCGTCATGCACAGAGGTGTTTTAAGCGGAATTGTAAAACCTGAAGAAACCTCTGCGGAGGAAGTCGGTCTTATGATGGCTGGAATGGGAGGCAAGAATGACTAAGCTCAATTTGAAAAGCTTAAACTTAAAAAACTTAAAGCTGTCAGAAAGCAGTCTTATAATCAGTTTGTCGGCGGTTTTGCTTGGGCTTATTGCCGGCGCAATTTTTATCCTTATGCTTGGAAACAATCCGTTTACGGCTTTTGCGTATTTGTTCCGCGGCGGACTTATGAATATTGAGCGTATCGGAAATACGCTTGCAACCGCTACAATACTTTTATTCGTCGGGCTTTCCGTAAGTTTTGCTTTTAAGACGGGACTTTTCAACATAGGTGCATCGGGACAAATGCTTATCGGCGGATTGTGTGCGACTTATGTTGCATTGTGCATTCCGTTGCCGAGACCTGTTATGCTTATCGTCCTTATCCTTGTTGCGATAATCGGCGGAGCCGTATGGGGGCTTTTTCCCGGACTTTTAAAAGCACTGTTCAATGTTCATGAAGTAGTTTCTTCTATTATGATGAACTGGATTGCATATTGGATTGTGTATTATGCAGTCAGACTTAATTTAAAAGCCGAGTTGATAGAGACGGAAAGCCGCTCGATTGCGGAGATAAATACGCTTCGTGCGCATTGGCTTTCAAGTCTTTTTAAGAGTGATTATATAAATTACGGAATATTTCTTGGGATTGCAGGAATATTTTTCTTAAAAATCGTATTGGATAAAACCACTCTCGGCTTCGAATTAAAAGCTGCCGGATACAACAAGAGCGCGGCGGAATATGCGGGAATCAAAGTCAACAGAAATATAATTTTTTCCATGATGATTGCCGGAGCTTTGTCCGGATTGGCAGGACTTACATATTATGCCGGATATTCACTGAATATGCAGATTGGTGTTATGCCTTCACAAGGATTTGACGGAATTGCAGTTGCGCTTTTGGGTGCCGGAAATTCGTTCGGAGTTGCTTTAAGCGCACTTTTCTTCGGAATCTTACACGTAGGCAAGGGGTTTATGAGCGCAAATACAACGGTTCCGCCGGAGATTGCCGACACGATAATCGCGGTCATAATTTATTTTACTGCGACAAGCCTTTTGCTGAAACGCTTTTGGGGCAAAATCGATAAATTCATCAAAAATATGCGCGCTGCAAAAACGGCTGCTGATAATTCGGCAAACTAAACGGAGGTATATATGTGGCATACTTTAACTTTGATTTTTCCTTATGTAATTGCATATACAATTCCGCTGCTGCTTGCGTCTTTGGGCGGTCTTTACAGTGAACGCAGCGGTGTTGTAAACCTTGGTCTTGAAGGTCTTATGCTTGTAGGATGTTTTGCAGCAGCTCTCGTAATACATCTTTTACAGGACAAACTTCCGCTTAATCTTTTGATTCCGATAGGATTGCTTGCGGCCGTAGCTGCTGGGATTTTGTGTTCACTGCTTCATGCCTTTGCTTCAATAACGCTTAAAGCCGACCAGATAATAAGCGGTACTGCAATAAATATGCTTGCAACGGCACTTACCGTTTATGCGGCACGTTCGATTTTGGGTTCGGGCAATATCCGCGCTTACGGAATTATCCGCAAAGATATTCCCGGTCTTGTAAATATTCCGATTTTGGGAAAACTGTTTTTTGCGCAGTCGTATTGGAGCACTTGGCTCGTGCTTTTAATCCTGCTTTTGTCATGGTTTTTATTGTACAAAACTTCTTTCGGACTGCGCCTGAGAGCCTGCGGAGAACATCCTTCGGCAGTTGCAAGTGCCGGTATAAATGTTCATAAGATGCGGTACTTTGCCGTATGTGCGAGCGGTGCGCTTGCAGGACTGGGAGGAGCTGTAATTCTTGTAACATATTCCGGTGAATTCAACGGAAGCGTTGACGGACTCGGATTTTTGGCACTCGCCGCATTGATTTTCGGACAATGGAAACCGCTCGGCATTCTTGCGGCGACTTTCTTCTTCGGCTTTGCCCGTACTGTCGCAAATGTTTCGCAGGTAATTCCATCCCTCAGCGTCATTCCGCCGATATGGCTGAAGATTTTCCCGTATGCGGTTACGCTGATTGCACTTGTTTTGTTCAGCAAACATTCGGTCGCGCCTAAAGCCGACGGTGAACCGTATTAAAAAACATGACCACCCTTTAAACGGGTGGTCATGTTTTTTATATGCTTAAATGTCGAGTTTTGGAAAACTTTGCTGAGCTTTCGGCTATGTTCCGTCCGCTGCGCTCACTACCGAGTTTGCAATGCAAACTCGTCAGCCGCAGTCGAACTTTTCGCTCGAAACGGCACGCAGCCGGAACCTCGTCTGCGCACAAACAATGCTTATTTCAAAATTCTTCATTCTGTTGGAGCCGGAAAAACTCGAAATTAAGGCTATGTAGATTTTATTTCGAGTTTACCTGTGCGGCAAAGGACGCGTTATCCCTGCATTCCCGGGTGCGGGCGGCAGCTATGAAAACGGCGTGCTGAAAGCTGATTTTACGCCGCCTCTAATTCAGGCGACGACTTTTGCCGAAATCGGCGGGAAGATGTCGGAGCGGTTGAAAAAACTCGCAGCCGTTTTTAAGACGGCGGGCGTGCCGTACCGAATCGTAAAAAACATGCATGCATGGCAACTGTGTCACTTGGCGCTGGTTGTCCCGATTGCCGATGCGTATTATAAAGCCGAAAAACCCGAAGAAGTTTGGAAAGAATCGGACATTATGAACGATACGGCACGGCAAATAAAAAACAATTTTCAAAAATTGTACCGTTCGGGAGTAAAACTTTCGCCGCCGAAAATGCACCTTTTGAGGCTGCTGCCGGCTCCGGTTCTGCAAGCCATTTTTACTCAAGTTTTAAAAAGCCGCTTCGGAAATTTATTTATGTACCGGCACTCGATGAAAGCGCCCGACGAAATGAGATCTCTGCACACACAGTTGTATCAATACCTTGCCGGACTGTAAATATAAACATAAAAGTGATACTATGTGTAACCAAAGGAGATTACAAAGCATGCGTTTATTTTTATGTTCACATTTTTCACGCGTCGGCTCCGCCGTCGAAGAGCAAATTGCGGGGAAAAAGGTTCTGTTCATTCCGACTGCATCAATACACGAAGGGTATACGGGATATGTCGGTTCGGCACGTAAATTATTCAAAAAAGCGGGCGCCTTGCTGACGGAAACCGATATTTCGAGCGAAGAATTTTCGAAAATAAAAACGCTGTTTGATGATGCCGATGTTATTTATTTTACCGGAGGTAATTCATTTTTCCTCATCGACTGTTTACGAAAAACCGGAACGGATAAACTTTTAAAACGGCAGCTGGGAAAAGGGAAATTATTTATCGGAGAGTCGGCAGGGGCTATCGTATGCGCACCGACAATTTCTTATATTGAGAAAATGAATCCGATTCCGAAAGATTATTCACAAAGCGACTATGCGGGATTAAAGCTTATCGATTTTTATGTCCTGCCGCATTATCTTACCGCGCCGTTCAAAAAAGCTACGGAGCAAATTATGCAAGCCTTTCCGACGCTCGAAATATGCGCTATCAATAATTCGCAAGCCGTTATTATTGAAGACGGCAAACGGACAATAATCAGCGTGGAATGAAACTTATCTGTATCGGCGACAGCTTAACATTCGGTAATGTCGGCTATTCGTATATTCATT
>CAUUVZ010000075.1:0-10927 GCA_963548875.1 uncultured Treponema sp.
GGCAAGCCTTAAACCATTTCTTTCAAGGGAGGAAACCAGCTCGGAGTTCGAAGCCCGCAGTTTTCCTCCCTTGAGAACCCTCCTTCCTTGGGCACGACCAAAGGACTTGCGCCCTTTGGAATCCCGGATTATTCGTATATTTTAATTTTCTAGGTGAGCTAATATCCGATATTTATAAAAATAGAAAGCCTCGACATCCGGACTATCGGCTGATTTGGGGAAAATTGATTTCCATGACCGGATTGAAAGATTCCGTCTAAAACGGCTTTGTTCAAGCGTTTATTCATTCTCGTCCGATAAGTTTTTCCGAAATTATTCATAACGGCAAAAATATCCGCAACAATCGTTCGGGTGATACCTCGCCGCACGCTCGGGTGGGACGGACACACTCGCCTTTGTGGGACACACCCACTCGTACGAGTGGGATATGCACACTCGAGCGAGCGGGACATACCAAATCGTCCGTGCGGCACCTCCGCAAAAAATCATCGAAGTTCCGGACACTCCGCAGGAACTCAAGTCTTTTGCCTTCTACTTCCGCCAATAATCCGGCAAAAAGAATATTATCATTGTGTACAGCTCCAAGCGACCGGCGAGCATTGCAAAGCAATACCACCACTTTAAAAGCGGCGGCAAAAAGCCGTAATTGCAGCTGGGACCAAGTGCGCCGAATGCGGGCCCGACATTTCCTACCATCGAAAGAGAACCTGTAAATGCGGAGAATAAATCCAACCCCGCAAAAGAACCTGCAAGAGCGGTCAACAAAACAAGAACACCGTACACAAACATAAACGCCGCAACATTGAACACAACGTCCTTTCTGCCGGGCGCACCGTTTAAGCGGATTGCAAACACGCCGTGCGGGTGCAGCATCTTTTTTGCTTCGTTTCCGAACTGTTTAAATAAAATCACCCAGCGGATAACTTTTACTCCGCCGGAGGTCGAGCCTGACGACCCGCCGATAAAAAACAGCAGCAAAATAAAAAACTGTGCATAAGACGGCCACAACGTATAGTCGGCGGTTGCAAAACCCGTCGTTGTAATAATTGAGGCGGTTTGGAAAGAAGCGTATCTGAGCGCGCTTGCAAAACTTCCGTACACCGACTTTATGCTAAGCGTCAGCGCAAGAACTATAACCGCAATAATCACAAGATAGGCTTTGAATTCCGAATTGCGCCGGATTTCGGCAAAATCACGCGTAAACGCATAATAATAGAGACTAAAATTCACGCCGGCAATAAACATAAATGTTGTGCAGATTGCATCGACTGCCGCAGAATTATATGCGCCGACGCTTGCATTTCGCGTTGCAAACCCGCCCGTACCGAGAGTGGCGAATGCGTAAGAAAGCGCATCGATAAAATCCATTTTGCACAAAAGAAGAAGAATTGTTTGAAGCGCGGTCAAAGCAAAATAAATTATCCACAAAAGTTTTGCAGTTGTCGCAATCTTAGGCGTAATTTTGCCCTTTTCAGGTCCCGTCGTTTCCGCTTTGATTAACTGGAATCCGCCGATTCCTAAAAGCGGCAGAAGCGCCACGGTAAGCGCGACAATTCCCATGCCGCCTAGCCAGTGCGTCATACACCGCCAAAGATTCATGCTTCTGGGCAAAGATTCGACATCGGAAAGAATCGTCGCACCGGTCGTCGTAAATCCGCTTACGCTTTCATAAAAGGCATCGGTAAAGGAAGGGACTGAGCCGCTGACGTACAGCGGCAGCGCACCGAAAAGACTTGTAAAAATCCACGCACACGCGACGACTACAAACGTACTTCGGAGCGTAAGATTCATCTTATGTTTTCTAAAAGGAAGATTAAACAAAAGAATGCCGAGCCAGCTTGCCGCCATAGGAACGGCAAACGGAAGAATACAAGATTTTTCCCCGCAGGCAAGAGCCGCAATAATCGGAACCGTGAACGATGTTCCCACAATGCCCAAAAGAACCGATATTATTCTAAACAAAGTAATTATCATTGAAAAACCGCCTCGGAATTCAATTTACTTGTTGGAATTCCCGAAGAACTCAAGAACTTTTACGCTTTGCTCCGCGTCCGCAATAAGCACCAGATGGTCGCCGGTTGCAAATACCGTTTCACCGTTGACTATTTCATAGTCGTCTTTTCCCGAATGGCGCACAAGCAGCACAAGGAATTCTCCGGGCGCAGAAAGGTCGCGCATTTTCCGCCCGTTGACTTTTGACGCGGAAGACAACTCGCATTCGATAATTTCAAAGTCGCCGTTTGTTACGGTGTGAATTTCTTTTACGGATTTTCCGCGCATATGACTCATAATTGAATCGACAACTACATCTTTTAAGGCGACTGTAACGTCAATACCGAGTTTTTGTGCAATCGAACCGAATGCGGAGCTGTTTACCAGCGCGATAGACTGTTTAACACCGAGCGATTCAAGATACGCGGCAAGAACCATATTCATTTCATGGTTATGTGTCGCGCAAATCGCAAGATCGAACGACGGAATGCCTTCTTCCTGCAAAAAAATCTCATCCGCCGCGTCTCCCCTGCAAACACTTGCTTCGGGAAAACGTTCCGATGCATTTTTTGTAAGCTGGTCATCCTTATCGATGATGACGACTTTTTGCGCGGCTTTACGCGAATTGGTACCGAAGAATTTAAGCAGACCGTTTCTGTGCGGCTCGATAATTTTATCCGCAACGAGAGTTCCTATTCTCCCCGCCCCTATAATCGCAATTTTCCGAAGCTCCTGTTGTTTTGAGCCGCAAAGTTCAAGTATTTTGGGAACATCGTCTTTTTTGCTGAGAATGCCGAGCGTGCAGCCCGCAAAAATTTCGGTAGCACCGGTAGGAAGCGAAGGCTTCCCGTCAAATTCGACATAAGACACCAGCATCGGAATATCGGTTACGTTTTTAAGTTCAAACAGCTTTACGCCGGCAACAGCACTCCCTTTCATAACTGTGATTCGCGAAATCTGCATTTGAGAATCGTCGAAAGTTATGACATTGCTTACGGCTCCGCTTTCCACCGCTTTTACAATCGCATCCGCGGCTTCAACGTCGGGATGAATCATAAAATCGATGCCGTAAAGCGGACGGTGCTTTCCGGTAAACGTATTTGCGTGGGTTTTACGCGCCGCCGCCGTATTTACGTAGTATGCGTAATTCCGAACGCGGGCGATTTTTAATATTTCAGGATAAACAGAATCGACAAGCGAACAAGTTATCATATTCACTTCGTCATTGCTGGTAAGACATACAAGAGCGTCGGCTTTTGCAATTCCCGCTTTTTCAAGCGTTTCAAGGTTATTGCCGTCCGCCGTAATGACGGTGCAGTCAAGTCTGTCCGCCGCGTGGCGCGCAATTTCTTCATCGTTTTCTATTAAAACAACATTGTGTTTTTCATTTACAAGAAGCTGAGCAAGCTGTACGCCGGTAAAACCCGCGCCCGTAATTACAATCCGCATATTGATTCCGTATTTTTATTATAAAAGAATTTTTACAACTTCGGAAGCCGTAAGAATTCCCTTCTTTCAGTTCGAATCGGAATTTTTCTTTTCCGATTCGGACATTTCTTTCGTCAATTTCGACTTTCCTTTCGTTCCGATTGCAATAGCGGAAACGACTGCCGCCGAAACGAGCAATGCCGCAAGTGCCTCACACAAAGCGGAAGGAAGAATCAGTGCCATGAGCGCAAGATAACCCGTTCCGTCGAGCAGCGAAAGCGTTTGCGCGTTCAAAAACAAGTAGAGCGAGCCGATGACCGCAAACGAGTGTAAAAGCGAGCTTAAAAATGCACTGACAGCCGCGTTTACCGCTTTAGGTATGCGCGGAATGAGTCCGAGCAGCGCAAAAAATCCGTAAGCAGAGAGTCCGAAAATCAAACGCGGCAAAACGGAGCATTGCGGATACTTAAAAAGCGGATCGAGAATTCCTGCGGGATTTGCAGCCGCATTTACAAGGCTCGTAAGTCCGAACACAAGACTTGTAACTATTGCGCCCGGAAGTCCTGCAAGAACCGCAGCAAGCACAACCGGAATGTGCATGAGCGTCAGCGATATTGTCGGATTGATTTGTATATACCCGAGATGAAGACCTGGTATTCCCATTAAAATAATAAGTGCGCTGAATGCGCCGGTAATCGCAATTTTTCTGTTTCTGCTGCGTATTACGGCAATCGATTGAATCTGCATATAAGCCTCCCATATTTTTATCGTGTTTTCTTAATTGGGCGGATAGTAACACAGATGGCGCGGATATTCAAATGCGCCGCTTCTCCGGCGACAAAAACCGCACACAAGCCGCTTAATCCGTGCATAAAACGATGCTTCTTGTTCGAGCTTTTGATTTATGCTAGTTTATTCAACATGAACAAAAAACTATATGAACTTTCTTATTCCGTGCGTAAAGAATTCCATCGGCGCATCGTATATGCACTTACTATCGTTATGCTTATATTTCTAACGGTTAATTTTATACTTGCCTTTTTGATTTTTCCCGTAAGGCAGCGTTCGGTTTCCATGTTGCCGGATATTCATAAGAATTCGTGTATGATTTTTTCTCCTCTCATAAAATCTTATAAGCGCGGAGATATAATTTTAGTCCGCCCTTTGCAAAAAAATAGTGAAACGTTTTTTTCCCGCGCTGCCGATGTTGCAGTGCGATTTTTTACGGCTCAGCAAATAGGTATTTCTCACGGCAGTACAAATATGGGAAATTCTTTTCTTGTGCGCCGCATAATAGGAATGCCGGGCGACACCGTTTATATGCGAGATTATATAGCCTATATAAAACCGGAAGAAGAAAAATCTTTTCTCACGGAGTTCGAGCTTATCCGCAAAAAATACGATGTCGAAGTTCTGTCTCTCCCTCCGATGTGGGATTCTTCCATCGGCGTTATGGGGAATTTTGAAAGTATCGTTCTCGGGAAAGACGAATACCTTGTTTTGGGCGATAACCGCAATTCCTGCGTAGATTCGAGACTGTGGGGCGCAATCAAAAAAAGCGATTTATATGCTTACGCCGTAATAATGTATTTTCCGCCCCAAGAGATTAAATTGCTTTGATATGCAAACATCTTTATACATACATATCCCGTATTGTATTTCAAAATGCAGCTATTGTGATTTTTTCAGCGTAAGAACTCCCGCAAATGCCGCCGTTCCGGACAAATATATCGATGCACTTTGTGCCGAAATAATTTACCGCGCACGCAAATCTTCCGTTGACGGCTGGAAAACCGTATATATCGGCGGCGGCACTCCGAGTCTTTTACGGAAAGAGCAGCTCGTAAAAATTATGCAGACCGTTCAAAGCTGCGCGGAAAAACCGGACGCTTCAGGCAAGGCGGAACGTAACGATTCCGAAGAAGCGGAAATCACGATGGAAGTAAATCCCGATGATGTAAGCATTAAACTGCTGGAAAATATGGATTCTGCGGGAATAAACCGTCTTTCTTGCGGAATACAGGCATTGGACGACCGCGCTCTTAAAGCCGTTTGCAGGAGAAGTTCCGCCGATACTGCCCGCTGCGCACTTTCTTTAATCTCTTCCGAATGGAAACACGCTTTTTCAGTCGACATGATTTCCGCTTTGCCGGAACAAACGGAAGATACGTTTTTGCGCGGTCTTGAAGAAGTTTTGACATATAAGCCGTCTCATATTTCCATGTACTCGTTGACGGTTGAAGAAGAAACGCCTTTGGGAAAGGAAATTTATTCCGGAAAGATGCATTACGACTTTGATTTTGCGGATAATTTATGGATAAAAGGAAGAGATTTTTTAATTGAACGCGGATATGAACAATACGAAGTGTCGAATTTCTGCCTCGATGATAATAAGTGCATTCACAATATGATTTATTGGCGGCTGGAAAATTATATAGGCTGCGGCGCGGGTGCGGTAGGCAGCGTCTACGGAACATCTTCCGGAAAGAGATTCACCGATACCGGCGATATTGATGAATATATTAAATTCTGGAGCGATCCTAGCGGAACTTTCGCCGCAAGAAAAATTCCCCAAGATATTGAAACCATCGACCGCAATACGCTGATGTTCGAATTCTTTATGATGGGTTTAAGAACTGCGGCAGGAATATGTCGAGAGACGTTTGAAAGCCGGTTCAAAGTCCCTTTTCCGGCTAAGGCGGATTGCGCATTTCACGGATGGACAAAAAAAAATCTTGCGGTTATGTATGAAAAGGACGGAAAACATTACGCCGCTCTTAATAAAAACGGAATGCTTTTCCTCAATAATTTTTTGACCGAACTTATATAGATTTTTTTAGACCCCGTAAAATGCCGGAATATGGAATCGATTAAAATACAGGCTTTCCGCTTTCGTTGAACTGATTTGCAATAACGGGACTATAAAAAGACTTAAAATTTTAAACTCGCCGTAGACGGCGAAAAAGTAACAAACTTTTGGCTCATCCCCGCATTCGACTTAAACCGCTTAGCTCATTCTACGGAATTTATTTCCGGCAAGTTCGTCGAAGACTTAGGAACTGTTATCGTAAACTTTGTTCCTATATTTTTTTTCGATTCTACGGTTATATCCCAACCGTGCAAGTCCATTATATTCTTTACAACGGAAAGCCCTATTCCCATCCCTTCTTCGCGCCTCGAGTTCGTTCCGCGATAAAACAAATCGAATATGTGTTCTATATCCTTTTCTTCGATTCCTATCCCGCAGTCTTCTATTACAAGTTCAATGCAATCACTTTTTTCCTGAGCATAAAGCAGAATGCAGCTATCGTCTTTTGTGTAGCGCAGAGCATTGCTCAAAAGATTTTCAAACGCCCGCAAGAGAAGCTGCTCGTTTACCGGAACGGAAAATTCCCTGTCGATATCTATCGCGTACGATACGTTTTTATGGAATACGGTTCCCGTGATTTCCGCATTCTTTGCAAATTCTATGAGAATGGGAGCAAGTTTTTGCATCTTTAAAGTGTTGATTAAATCTTTTGTTTGCAGCTTTTCGTAATTTATAAGCGTATCCAGCATGGATTCAAGCTGAGAGGTTTTTACGCTCACTATTTTCAATGCGGAATTTATTTCTTCTTTGGACTTCATCATCCCGTCCAGCATCGCTTCGGTATAACCTTTTATAACTGCAACCGGCGTCCTAAGATCGTGGCTTATTCCCATTATGAATCTTGACTGACGATTTTTCGCTTCCACCAGCGACTGCCGCATACGCTCAAGACTTGTCAAAAATTGCGTAATTTCATTCCGCTTCATCTTATCGGAAGGAATTTTTATTTCTTCGTTCAAGTCGCCGTCGGCAATTTTTTGCGTCTGCGTTTTAAGCAGCATCAACGAAGAAAATATCGAATATGCAATTGTGTATATCGTTGCAATACATATCGTTATAAAAAAGACGGAAAAAGTCAAAATGAGAAGCGGAACATTATCCTTGTAACTTCCGTCCCTTTGCTTTGCAATTCTGCTTAAAAGCACTATATGATTCCCGGACGTTTTTACCGGAGGAATTTCAAACTGGTAAGCGTATTTTATACTTGTGTTCTGCAAAAACGACCATAAATCTTTTTCTTTAAGGATTTGCCCCTCTTTCAATTCCGTTATAGTGGAAATTTCTACAATATCGTTGATTATAAGCGCAGCTTCTATATCCGGCGGCATACCTTTTACGGCTTTAAGGAGCGTATTTCTGTCATTTACGGACATATTTATCTTGTTGCTGCTTTCCATAAGCCGGAAATTTTTGATAAACGTTCTCTGCACGGAATAATAATGACTATATCCTCTTATACTTAAAAGACACAAAAGCGGAAGCATTATTATGACAGCCGAAAACAGCCGCAACTGCGTTCTTATCGTCATTTTTGAGACGCTATACACTCTTTGGAAAAGATATACCCTTTTCCGAATTGAGTTTTTATAAATTGCGGATTTGACGGATCATCTTCAATCTTTTTACGCAGACGCTGTATGTAAACCGCAACCGCAGTAAGATCTCCGAAATTGGACTTCCATATATCTTGGTAGATTTTTTCCGGCGTAAGCGTTTTGCCCGCGTTAAGAACAAGATGCTCCAATATTGAATATTCTTTTATGGAAAGTTGAATTTTTAAAGTTCCTTTCTTTAAAACATTGCTGTCCAAAAGCAGAATATAATCTCCGAACCTTACGGATGCTTCCGCAGCAGCGGAACTTACGGCAACGCGCCTTAGGTTCGCTTCTACGCGGGCAACAAGAACTTTAGGTGAAAAAGGCTTCGTTACGAATTCATCCGCTCCGAGTCCAAGTCCTTTTATAATATCTTCGTCCGCATCGCGCGCGGAAACTACAATCGCAGGTGTGGTAGGTTTATATTCCGTTCTTATTTTTTGAAGAAAATCAAAACCGCTCATGCCCGGAAGATTTAAATCTACAATAAACAAATCCGGCTCTATTCCGTTTTCAAGCGCAGTGAGGGTATCTTCTGCCGTCTCAAATACCTTTGTATCTTTTCCGTCTTTGTTGAGATACATTGCCATCAAACTGGCAATTTCAGGTATGTCCTCCGTAATAAAAATAAGCGGTTTAGCTTTCATACTGTTATACCTCGTTGTATTGAAATGTATAGTAACACATTGCAATTAAGCAATAAGGCGACGTGTTTATAACGTATTTTTTATAAATAAACGAATATGAGCGCATTCAGCTTCCCGCAACGAAACACATTGCCGGCAATTTTGTCGGGCGGTAAATCGGTTATACTGCTTATGCATCATTTTCCCGTCAGATTCTTGCAAAACGGTTCATTTTAAATATTTTTAACAGTTTTTACAGCGTAAAAACTGCAGGCGGCGAAAAAAAACAAAAGCTGTAAAACCCGTTTTTACCGCAGCCCGATGCCCCTCTCGCAGCAAAAATGCAACTAGCAAGTTTTGCCGGACGGCAAAACTTGAAGGCGGCGGAAGAAGCGTAAACGGTTACAAAACCATTTTTCCCGCCGCCCTACCGCTCTTCCTGAGTTGCGGAAAGTTCCGCTTTGAGCTTACGAACGGTTTCAAGCGGGAGATTGATACAGCGTGCAACTTGTTCAATGCTCAAGCCGTCCGCAAGAAAGCTTTTCGCATTATCAAGTTTGTTTGTTTCTATACCCCGCATCTCACCTATTGAGATTCCGCGTTGCAGCTGCGCCGGTATTAATTACTTGCGAGTTTTGCCGTAAGGCAAAATCTCGTGCCGACGGTCGCGACAAAGAACCGCATTTACAAGCTCCAACCGTTTGCCGCCGACTCCGGTTTTCCTTACAGGAAAACAGATCTCCTGTCAGCCTCCTTAAAAAACATCCATTTTATATAAAAAAATCTTTCAGTTGCAGCTGCATGGCGGCGGCTATTTTGCTTAATGTTTCCAAAGAGGGAATTGTTTTTTTAGTTTCTATATAGAAAAGATGACTTCGAGATATGCCGGATTCTACCGAAAGTCGAACTATCGAAATATTTTTTTCAGTGCGGAATTTCCTTATTTTATCGATTACATTCTCTACATCTTTAGTCATTTTTGATAAATAAAAAGTTCTTTTAATTGCTCTGTATTTAGAGTAGTTGTATAATTGACAAGATAAAACTCTAAATTTAGAGCTAAAATTCAAATATCAGATTAAACAAAATGTCTGCAAAGGAGCTTTATATCATGGCAAAGAGATTTTCATTAAAGAACAAGTTGATTTTTGTTTTCGGCGCATTGGTTGCGTTGGCAGCGTCTACCGAGGGATTTCTTGCGGTACGCATTGCTCGGAAGGCTGTAATAGAGAAAGTTGAAGCGCAGCTCATTGACAAAGCTACCGACACGGCTGAAATTATCGACGGGCGTATTACGGCTTTTTGGCAATTTTTGGAAGGCATTGCGCGTATGCCTGCATTCCGAGACCCTTCAAGTTCTTATGCGGAAAAGAGCGCACTTTTGGATAACGAAGCTGCATTCAATCAGGATATTTTGCAGCTAAACATTGCCGACTTGCAGGGCTTTTTACACTTAACCGACGGCACAACAAGAGATGCGACATCTCTTGAATGGTATAAATATTCCAATGGAAAGGATTATTTTACCGAACCTTTTACTTCTGTTATTTTGAACAGTCTTGTTATGGCGGTAACCGTCCCAATTCTTGATGATAACGGTAAACCCATCGCCACTCTCGTTGCTGCGCTTCCGGGTACATGGCTTTCCGAAAGTATTAAGGACATTGTTGTAGGCAAAACCGGTTATTGCTATGTTCTCGGAAAAACAGGAACGACGATAGCGCACAAAGATAATAAATTTGTTGAAGAAAGGTGGAATAACGAA
This sequence comes from uncultured Treponema sp., assembly GCA_963548875.1. Lineage (GTDB taxonomy): Bacteria > Spirochaetota > Spirochaetia > Treponematales > Treponemataceae > Treponema_D. Next base: position 10,276 of record CAUUVZ010000075.1, read on the forward strand.
GAGAAAGCAAAGACGGATAAATCTTTTGAAACTCTTGCAAAGTTCGATAAGATGGCTGTAGAAATAGACGATCCGTCCGTTGATTACTACAAGTACGGCGGAATCACAAAAATTGCTTCTTACGCGACAATGAAAACTACGGATTGGACTGTTATTGTAAATGCGCCTATCAATGAATTTTTGGGAACCGTACATGCATTGCGAGCTTCAATGTTCATAATCGGTGCTGTGATTCTCATAATTGCAGTTGCAGTTGTCTATGTTATTGCCCGAATGATGGTAAAACCCGTACAAACAGTTGTTGCCGCTCTCAAAAACATCTCTCAAGGAGAAGGAGACTTGACCGTTCGTCTGCCCATACACGGTAACGACGAAATTACCGATTTGTCCGAGTATTTCAACGAAACGATTAAAAAAATCGGCACGTCAATAAAAAGCGTCGGCGATAATTCCGAAGTCATGCAGTCGATCGGAGACGAACTTTCTTCCAATATGACCGAGACGGCAAGCGCAATCAATGAGATTTCATCGAACATCGACGGCGTAAAACAGCAAGCGTTGACTCAAGCGGCGAGCGTTACCGAAACCGCAGGAACTATCGAAGAAATTATCAGAACGATTGAAAATCTCAACGGCAGTATCGAAACGCAAT
>CAUUVZ010000076.1:0-10380 GCA_963548875.1 uncultured Treponema sp.
ATCCCTTCCACCATAACGTTACTTTACTATACTTTTCTTTCGTGCTGAGACCCTATTCCATATGTCACGAAAACTTGCATTGAATCTTGCCGGAATCTATAAGAATAAACATTCCAAGAAAACACCTATGTCTCATATTATGTTCGATTGCCTTATGGATCCTCAGCATTTACTGACGGTCTTAGGCAAAAACTGAGTTCCGTGGCTTTTAAGACACATACATTGTTTAAAAATAGCAGAACACATATAATTCGGATAATTAACTTTATCTTACAGTAGAATTTAGTAGGAATTCAAAATGTGTGAAGAATGTTACAGCAATAAATCTCGAATAACGCCGCTTCTTAATCCTCTCGATTGCTTATGCAATCATACTCAGTATATTTGCGGAACCTGCGGAAGATGCATTTGCATTGAACGCACTCCCGGAAAAGGAGCACAGAGATGGATGTTTCCCTTTAAATCTTTGGAAATTGCCGAATTGTATTTGCGCACGGCGGATTTTACTGCAAAAAAGACCTGCGGAATTTACGAGATTGAGAATAAAGCCGGAAGAAAATCATATAAAATATTTGCATCAAACGAAGATTTGCAGAATTTCTTAAAAAAAAATAAAGATAAAAAATGCGCTTCAATGAAACCGTCTTTCACGGCGAAAGAGTATAAAGAATATCCGAATACGCAAGTAAGAAAATTAACTAAAAAAGAAGCGGAATATTATCTGCTTGAGCAATCTGCAAACTAAAATTATTCAACTTGGCTGTAAAGACCGCTCAATTCTTCCCGCCATGCGCATTTTTGATCGCGCGGTTCCCATTCAACAATTTTTTTAATCGTAAAATGACGTTGATCGCGCGGATTATCAAAATAGATGACCGCAAAGCGTCCCTGCCCGATGTAAGAAATCTTTTCATTTAAAGAAAGAGTTTCGCTTTCGGAAATCTGCTTCATGACACAATCGAAATGCATCGGCGCGCCGGTAGTTTTATCCGCCATGGAGCTTGCAATATCGGTTATGGGTTGACCGCATTTCGGACAGATAATTTCACGTTTTTTCAACTCCCTTATTGCAGCCTGTTTCCGCTGCTCCTTTTCAATATTTTCATGAGCGACATAATGAAATTTCGGCAGTTGATTTCGATTCTGCTCGTTTACCGATTGATTCGTATTGTTTTTTTGTTTATTCCAGTTATTGCGCCGTTTTTTATTGCGCTTGTTCTTTTCCATAAAAATGAAACTCCTAATAACCGGAATAAATTCAGTGTCTAAACTTCAATTCTTCCGGTTCGTCAATAAGTTTTTTGCTTATTACTTGTGCAATTCTCTGCACGGCATTATCAATATATTCACGATTATGTATTTTTTTTCTCAATTCCAAAATTCTCGGAGAAACGCCGTTATCGCTTTTCAAAATAATAGTTGCGGAAGTAAATCTGGTACTGGAAGTCATAAAAGCTCCGTAAAAGCGTTTTCTATATGATATACATCGGGGAAGCCCGGTACATTCATTGCAATCACATCGAACCTGATATAATCATTACTATATTGTCGATATTTTGCAAGAAAACATTTAGACGTTTCAATTATTCTTTTTTGCTTACGTGAATCAAGAACGTGCGATAAAAATTCGGAATTTCCACACGGCAAAGTCTTAACTTCCACAAAAACAAGCGTTGATTCTTTTTCCGCAACGATGTCTATTTCGCCTCCGGCTGTTCTAAAATTACGGCAGATTACAGTATAGCCTTTTTGAATAAGATAATTACAGGCCGCCGTTTCTCCGCTGCTGCCGGTTTGCTTTCTTTTATCCGCCATTTAAGCTCGGAAAATCACTATAGTTACTATAATTTTGAAAACTCGCGATAATACAGCAAGTTTTAAGTCTCCTGCATTTCGAAAAAATCGCTAAAGAGGAGTTTTTTTTGAAATGCCTTATAATTCCTCCAAATCCTCGTCTTCCGGCAAAGAACTGTAAATTCCTGTAGGAAGCTGTACCTCCGTCCCTGCCGAAAGTAAAAACGGTATATTCCATTGCTTTAACGCTTGCAGATGATATTGTTTTACCGCTTTTCCTGCGGCAAGAAACATACTCGTTCCGTCCTCAAAATAAACAGGCTCCGAAAAACGAACACCCAGCTTGATACGCTCAAGATCAATTTTTGCTAAATTGTCCATAAATCACTCCAAATATATGGAATATGGCGTTATTTTATAGTTTTTTTTCGATTTCAACAACAGCCGCAAATATTTTTGCAACCGCTTCCCATGTTTCTTCCGGTATGCACTCACCTATTTCCTGCACACTAAGTATTTCATTCATAATTTCGTCTTCGACAACGGGAATATTTTCCTTTCGGGCAGTTTCGATTATACGTTCGGCAAGTACACCTTTTGCAGAAGCGGCTATTATCGGTGCGCCATTTTCAGGGAGATATTTTAATGCGACAGCGGATTTACGCGGCTTTTTCATATAGTTCCGTCCACACGGTAAAATATGTTTTCATCCGGAAAAAACTCCTGTCCGCCGGATGCATCATACTCAATAAGTTCAATTTCAGAATTAGGAAATTTATTTTGAACGGCATCAGCAAAATCCGCACTGTAACTTTTATCCTGCACATATATTTTGATTTGCTTTACAGTATTTCGATTCGTATATAACACAGCTGCATAGCGTTTTTTGTCCAAAGTGAATGTAAAAGCCGCTTTTTCAAGCGATTTTGAATCCGTTTTTATGAGCAGATTGACGCATCCGCGCCCTTCACAATCCCTACCGCTATTTGTAAATGAAAACTCAAAAGGCAGACGAATCCATGTTTTTATAAAATCCGTCTTGCTTTTACAGGCAGCAAAATGATTAAAAACAGCCGCTGCATCGTATTTAATCTCTTTTGAATCTGAAGTTTTATTAAACAATCCTGCAAAAAATTCTTTAAATACACCGATTGCAATCTGTTCAAAACTTGCAGTTTTTTCGTCGCCTGTTTCAGACTCTTCTTTAGAGGAAGATTGAAAATCATTTTGCCGATTTTTCTGCATTTCGTTTTGTGCATTTTGAAAATCCTCGCCATCCATGAGCGAAAGAACGATGTTTTCATCGGCAGTAAGACCTTTTTGTTCAAGAGCAAGTGCGATTTCTGCAGCACGTTTTTCGCGTCCCTTAAATTTTTGAGCAAGCAGGCGTATACGATTCATAAAATCAATATTAAAGCTCAGTCCCAACTCCTGCATTTGAGAGAGCATTGAAACAGAAAGACTGTCCGGTGTAAGCCCGATTCTTTTAAGATAAGCCGCAGCAGTCCCGCTTAAAACTCCGTCCGCACTCACATTTGCACTGATTTTCTGCGCCGAAACTTCCGCAAAACTTCCAAGTGCCTGACGTATAAGCATAATTTTTTCGCCGAAAATTTTAATTTTTGCAAGCAATGAAGAGTTTTCTTCAAGCGGCGTCTCGGATTTTACCGTTAATCTATTGCCTCCGAGCGACACAAAATAATTGCCGCCGCCGAGATTTTTAATAACGCGCACAAAAACAGAACCGCCCTCGCTAAAGCTCTTTGAAGAAAGAAAATTAGTGAGAGCGGCTTTTTGCAAAACAACATCGTTAGTTTTCATGCAATGTAAAAGGCGGTTGTGCTTTACATATTAAAAAAAAGCTATAAGCCGCCAAAATACGGTTTTAATCGGAGCGGCAAAATTACAGCCCCGATTAAATCTTTATTTTTCCGCGTTTGCGTTTGCATGCTCTTCATGAAGTTCCTGCTTTATTGCAGCTTCTTGAGAAGCGGCGGCAGCATCGGCACGTGCGTTACGCGCGGCAATAGCGGCGGTAATCTTAGCACCGACGAGAGTCTTAACTTTCTTATCTTTACCGATTTTATCGCGGAGATAGTAAAGTTTAGCACGGCGAACTTTTCCCGGACGAACTATATCGACTTTTACAATTCTCGGAGAATTGTATGGGAATACGCGCTCAACTCCTATTCCATAAGATTCTTTGCGTACGGTAAACGTCTTACGTGCACCGCCATGTTTTTTGCAAAGTACAACGCCTTCATAAACCTGAATACGCTCTGTCTTTCCTTCAATAATTTTGAAGAATACTTTTACGGTGTCCCCGACATTAAAATCCTGCGCACCCGGACGGTTTTGCTGTTCTTCAATTGCTTTAATAAGATCCATTATAAATCTCCTAAATTTACAGACTGCTTGGAAACGCTTTTCGGTTTCCATTTTTTCGTGCAATTCTGTTCCGTTATTTCCTCAATCATCTTTTCGGCTTCCAAAGAAAGTTCTCCGTTCTCACGTGCAAAACCGATCATATCCGGTCTGTTCCGCAAGGTTTTTAGAATCCTCTTCTTTAGCCGCCACTTCCTGATAAGCTCATGATTTCCCGAAAGTAAAACTTCCGGCACTTCGCTTCCTTTATATACCGGCGGTCTGGTATATTGAGGATATTCAAGAAGTCCGCCGCTATAACTTTCTTCAACAAGGGACGCACCGGAAATTACTCCGTCAACAAGACGGTAGATTGTATCAATCATCACTTCCGCAGCAACTTCCCCGCTGGACATAACGTAGTCTCCGATTGAAATTTCGTCGTCCACGTAGAGGTCTATTATCCGCTGGTCGATACCTTCGTAACGTCCGCAGATGAATACAAGTTCTTCTTCGCAGCTTAAAATTTGCGCTTTTTTTTGTGTAAAAGGTTTTCCGCTGGGCGTAACGTAAATTACGCGCTTTTTCATAGCCCTTACACTGTCCAAAGCCTTTCCAAGAGGCTCGGTCATCATAAGCTGACCGGCTCCTCCGCCGTATGGAGCGTCATCACAAGTCTTGTGTTTATCAAAAGCAAAATCTCTGATATTTACAAGATCGTAGGCAATAATCCCCTTTTCAACCGCTTTCGCCATGATTGAGTTTTCAAAATAAGCGCGCAGAATATCAGGGAATAAGGTCAGCACGGTAAATTTCATGGATTTACTCCAGAATCCAGAGGTGCATCAGTCGAATCGTCTTGTTTTCGATGTCAACGTTTCTTATATGCTCAAAAGATAAAGGCACAAAGACTTTGCGCATTTTCCCCGATGCAGTACGTTTTACATCATCGGCAAGAACGGTACAACTCTCGGATAGGGAAACCTCAAGCAGGTGCCCTGCTCCGCCTTCCAATACGTCTGTGATTGTACCTACAGTTTGAGTAGGTGCAGATCCCGCTGCCGTTCCATCGCCGCTCCAGATTAAGGAGCAGCCATTTAAATCTTCAATGTACCACTCATTCTTCTGCAAGCGATGAGCGTACTTTCGCGGCACTTCCAATCCCCATCCCTTGTATTTCAACACTTCTTCAGGAGAATTGATTTCCGCAAGTTTCATGTACAAGGAGGAACATCCTTCTTTTGCAGATTCAACTCTGCATTTTTTCGACTCGGTGCCCTTCCTCAAAGTAACTTCCTTTAGAGCCGCAATATGCTCGTAATAACCGGAAGCACTTTCAACTTTAAATTCACCCGAAACGCCGTGTGCGCCGCGGATAAAACCGACAATAAGACATCCTTCTTCCATCGGAAGTCTTAATCCAGAATGTCAAGACTGAAACGTCTGCCGTCTTTCATTGCAGCCGCACTCAGCACCGTCCGCATCGCTTTTGCTATACGCCCGTACTTTCCGATAACCTTGCCGATGTCGTCCTTCGCAACCTTCAATTGTATCACCGTACCTTTTTCGTTTTCAGTTTCTGCAACGGAAACTGCATCCGGTTCATCAACCAAAGATTTTGCGATGTATTCGATCAGGTCTTTTTCCATCACTACGCCTCGCCTTAATTTGACTGCTTAGCAATCTGGCGGTTCATGAGTTTGGAAACAATTTCAGTCGGTTGAGCACCGACACCGATCCAGTACTTTGCGCGCTCCATATCGATGGAAACCTGTCTTTCTTCCGCCTCGACCGGCATAAAAGTTCCGATTTCCTCGATACATACGCCGTCGCGCGGCTTACGAGAGTCCTGAACTACAACGCGGTAGTACGGACGCTTTTGCGTACCGAATCTTTTAAGTCTTATCTTGACCACTTTATACCTCCACAGAACTCGCATTCACAAGTTCTGAAAATTAACTACGGATTATTCCTATTTTTATATGGAGCCGTATGTTATCTGATTACGATATATTAGTCAATCTGCCGTAAAAAGACTTCATGATGAACTTACAATGTACAAATCGATTTCTTTGCGCAATCGGCTCACACATTTAATAAGCGTAACGTTCGCCGAGAGGAAATCTTTTCGCTTTACTAGGTATACCTATTCGATTGCCGAAGTTATATCTTCTTAATTCACGGCAAAAAAATTTTTAGGGAAAACGAAAGATTATGATGAAATCGGAAAGCAAATTTATCTTGAAGCGTATTGGAACGAATTAAAGTCTTTTCCGGTCCCTACGAGAGTCGAACTCGTCTTTAAAGATTGAGAATCTTTCGTCCTAAACCGATAGACGAAGGGACCATTTTATAAAAAAATAGCTGACACTTACCGTCAGCTATTTTCGTTCCCCAAGGAGGACTCGAACCCCCACAAGCAGAACCAGAATCTGCGGTGCTACCATTACACAATCGGGGAGTGTAAGATGGACGAAATATATTTATTTTGGGATATTTTGTCAATAGGTTCTATGCGGTCAAAAAATTTCCGGCACGGGAATAAGTTTTCTCCAAGCAAGCAATTATTACAAAGTCAAAGTTTTTTGTACTACTTTAAGGTAAGCAGCATATTGCAAAGGCTTACCTTAAAGCATTCGATTTTTTCAAAAAACACAAGAGTTTTTACAGGCTTACTCCGTAGGACGTTTCTTAAAACCGGAATTTTTACCGCTTGCCTGTCCGATACCCGCTTTTTGTTCCATCATTGCGCGAACTTTTAAAGGCAATCCGAACAGAGTAATAAATCCTTCCGCATCTTTGTGATTGTAAAGTTCGCCGGTCGTAAAACTTGCGATACTTTCGTTATAAAGACTGAATTCAGAATGGCTCCCCGCCCCTTGTATCAATCCTTTGCACAGTTTGACTTTTACCCAGCCGGTAACGGTTTCTTCCGTTTTATCGACAAACGCCATACACGAATCCATGAGAGGGGTAAACCATTTTCCGTCGTAGATAAGCTCTCCTATTTTTATTGAAAGCTGCTGTTTGTAATGATATGTATCGCGGTCGAGACAAAGATGCTCCAACATACGATGCGCAAAATAAAGTATTGCGCCGCCTGGAGTTTCATAGACACCTCGACTTTTCATTCCGACGCAGCGATTTTCGCAAATATCGACGAGACCGATACCGTTCCGTCCGCCGATTTTGTTAAGCTCGGTAAGAAGCTCGAGAGATGCTAACTGTTTTCCGTTGAGCGCGACGGGAATACCCTTTTCAAAATCGATTGTAACGTATTCTCCTTTATCCGGCGCATTTTCCGGCGGAGTCGTGTTTTTCAACATTTTTTTGTAATCCGGCTCGTTCTCGGTCTTTTCAAGTTCCAGCCCTTCATGACTCAAATGCCAAATATTTTCGTCGCGGCTATACGACTGTTCCTTTTTCATGGGGACTTCAAGTCCGCGATCTTCAAGGAATTTTATCTCCGCCTCGCGGCTATCCATGTTCCATTTATCGTCGCGCCACGCCGCAATCACTTTTAAATCCGGCGCAAATGCTTTGATCGCAAGTTCAAAACGCACCTGATCGTTTCCCTTGCCGGTAGCACCGTGGCATATTGCAGACGCATTCTCCTGCCGTGCATATTCAACGAGAATTTTACCGATTAAAGGACGCGCAGTAGAAGTTCCCAAAAGGTACTCGTCCTCGTAAACGGCGTTAGCTTTTAGAGCTTTCCAAATATATTCTTCGATATATTCCGTGCGCGCATCTACTACATAACACGCAGCCGCACCCGTTTTAAGTGCACGGCTCTTTATCGCCTGCCAATCGTCGCCTTGTCCCAAGTCTATGCAAACCGCAATAACGTCGTAATCGTAGTTTTCTTTAAGCCACGGGATTATAACCGTCGTGTCCAGGCCGCCGGAATATGCAAGAATCACTTTTTCTTTTGCCATACTATGCCTCTCAAAATGTATATTTATACATAAATTATGTTATTACTGTATCATTATTCATATTTTATGGCAACAGACTTATGAATTCTTCTTAAAATAAGAGAATTCAATCGATATGCAAGAAAGTTTGATTTTAATTAGATTTTTTGTATTAAACGCGTAAGTTAAATTTTACGAAAAACTTGCGCTACATCAGCCCGTCAAAAGGTATTTTTCCGTCAACAAAAAGTTCTACGCGTTTTAAATGCGGAAAATTCACAGCTATGTTTTTTTTAAAAAGATTAACGCCGCCTCTAAAATCCGCACTTTGAGCGTCATCGTAAATAAAGTCCGAAGAAATATTTACGTACAAAATGTTTTCCCGCTCAAAACATGAAATCACTCTTGTTGCGCCGTAGAAAACGGGAGACGTTTGCTCAGACAACGGACCGAGAAATAATTCATCTACATATTTTTCGTATTTACCTTGTGCGGGAAAAAGCGGTAAACGCCTTGATTCTACAATATACCGATTGCCGTGTGTTTGCGGAAAAATAAAAATGCGTCTGACACCGGGCTTTCCCGCAAGCCAAAAGCCTACGGAAACCGCAAACGACGCAATAAGAAATAAAATCAATATGAAAGACGATAATTTTACATTACGGTTACGAATCATCATTTTTTGGATGTAAAACCTCTTGAGCGTTCAAAATGCGTTACAAACGCCGTTATGCCATTATATATTCCGAATGCAGCCTTTTGCAAGTATGCCTCATCATTCAGATTCATCGCTTCTTTTTGATTCGATAAAAATCCCAGCTCAATTAAAACGCTCGGCATATTGGCATTCCGCACTACAAACCATTCCTCAGCTTTTATTCCGCGCGCCTTCGATAAATTCCCTATTTGAGCTTGCAGACCGTCCATTATGAATTTCGACATAAGTATGCTTTCCGCCGTATATTCCTCTTCCATCATGGAATTTAAAATCGGAAAAAGAGAGCTGTCATCGCTGGCAACAGATTTATCAAGCACGGTTCGCCTATATCCCGGCGAAAGATACCATACTTCGTAACCAGAAGCTTTTCTATCAAGCGACGCATTAACGTGAACGGAAACGTAAAGCACCGCTTCGTTTTTTTGAAGTTTTACGGAATTCGCAATCTCCGTACGCTCGCTCAGCGTAAGATACACATCGGTATTCCGTGTCATAATAATCTGCTTATCGGGAAAGGCTTGCCGCAACCTTGAATAAAGCATTTTTCCGACACTTAAAGCAATATTTTTTTCCGTTACGACGATTTTTTTTCCGTTGACGGTATAAGCTCTGCTTGTTCCGGGATCTTTTCCGCCGTGTCCCGGATCAATCAAAATCGCTCCGATTTTAAACATGGAATCGTTTTCCGATTTGCGGAACAAATCTTCCGCAATCGACATAAAATCTTTAGAAACCTTTATCCCGCTTTCGGAAAATGCAGGCGCATCGGTAGCGGCAAAAGAAGCGCCGTCGAGCATTACAAGTTCGCTTCCGGCACGGAAAGATAACTGATGTCCGTTTTTTTCAAGCATGCCGCCGCCGGATAAAGTATCCCAATAAAGCGTAATCCCCTGCTCCGTCGCCTTATCCGGCAAAGATAGGGAATTTTCCGCAAAGAGCCCTGCAACGCTGAAAATAAAAAAAATAAATATCCGTTTCACTTTTAACCCCGTCGATTCATACAAAAAAAATCGAATTCGTTTATTTTTTAATAAATATCGATTACGGATATGGAACTTATAAAAAATCCCACCGGATATAAAGTCCGCATACATCTCGTTTCATATTATCGTATTAAGAGTTCAAATTGCTGATTATTTTACGCTGAGCGAACATAACATTTTTTATAAATTTAATCAGCAATTTAAGAATATACGCAGGTTTCGCACGCGCTCTGTCCGCATTGTACATAGAAAAATTATAAGATATAATAGCGCATATTTGAAAATAGGAGTTCAATATGATTTCTTTGGCTGTAGGAGTGATTTTAATTGCATTCACGGTATTTGCAGTTCTGCCTTCCATGCCCTTAAATTGGGGCGCGGAAGTAATAGCTTTCTTAAAAGGCTGCGCACCGGTGTTCGCCGCATTCATAGGATTGATTTGTCTTTTTATCGGAGCTGCGGATATAAAAGACAAAAACGAAGCTAGAAAAGAAGAAATTGAAGCCCGCGCCCGTGATGAAGCGGAAAACAAATAATACGGCACTATCCCGCAGGGTCTCAGCACGAAAGAAAAGTATAGTAAAGTAACGTTATGGTGGAAGGG
>CAUUVZ010000077.1:0-9384 GCA_963548875.1 uncultured Treponema sp.
AATAGCGGTAAAACAAGTTGTGCTTTCAGCGAGAACTTCGTTCGCTCTGCTCACTACCGAGTTTGCACCGCAAACTCGCACTATATGCCGCAGTCGAGCTTTTATATGGCATAAATGCTCGAAACGGCACGCTGCCGGAACCTCGCCTACGCACAATGGTGTTTATTTCAAAACTCTCAGTTTCATTGGTACGGGCAACAGATGAAAATGTCGAGTTTTTACAAAAACTCGACATTAAACCTACTATTCAAATTCCACGATGTAAAAATTTCGAACAAGAGTATTTTTATACTCCTGTATCCTGCAGCGATTCCGATTTTATGGAGATAATGAAAAGGGTGAGGGAATGGTCAAAAAGTAATGCCGATTTTTTTATTTGTCATACATTTCTTTTGCGGTTGTACCGAAAAAAATGAAAGAATGGCGCAAGCGAAAGAAATGTACAAAGGCTATCCGTTCCATCTGCTTGCACTGGAAAACAAGAGCATCGATGATACTAAAAATCTTGACTTATCGCTGATAAACCAATCGGTGAACGGGCGCACACCGTTGCAGCTTTTAGCGGAATACCACTATCAATATCGCCGAACCAAAAAAAGAAAGTCGATATAAGGTATTAAAAAAATTATAGAACACGGTGCAGATATAAATTCCTTGTTAGACGATATTTTTAGACATGAATGCGATATATTCACTGCCTGCATTATAGATAATGCTGCTGATTATTTGCAGGAATTACTAAAACTTTTGAACTGTGAATATATTGATTTAAGCATTTTAGGAGATTCTGAAAAGGGGGGAGCGGAATATGTTATGGGTGCAATTAACTACGGTAGCTTCGATTCAGTTTCGATTCTTGTTCCATATACAAAAAATATTAACAGCACAAATGAAAAAAACAAATAGCACTCCATTATGCTGCGGCATACCCTGCACCCTATAAAACAATAAAACTGCTTTTGGACAGCGGTGCGGACGGCACCTTGAAAGATGCAGACGGCAGAACACCCTATGATTTGTATCTGAGTTATAATCCCGACAAACACAATTCAAAGATAGCACGGCTTCTTCGGGAAGCCGGCGGAGAGTCGTATTGAAAAATGCGATAAAAGAATATCACACCGCTGAAAGAGCGATAAGATTTTCGAATATGTCAAAAAAATCGGTACGGTAAAAAGGTTTGCATTAACGAATAAATATTCGCATTTTGTAACGGAACGGTTCAATCGGAATACTCCGGAAAATGTGATTTTGCGTTTTGCCGGTACGGTTGTTTTTTTGTTTCGATTGTCCTAAAATATCGTATGCAGAAGAAAAAAATTATCCGCGCGGTTTACGCCGCTTTTTCATTCCTGCTTTTGGCTTTTACAGCCTCGCAGTGTTTTGCACAGTCGGAAACATCCGACGGCAACCTTTCAACTTTTCAATATATGCGTAAATTGAATTCGGTATTTGAGTTTGTTCAGCAGAATTATGTTGATGAAGTGGACACAAAAACTCTTTACGAAGGTGCAATGAAAGGTCTTATGAATTCTCTTAAAGATCCGTATTCTTCCTATCTTGATTCGGATACAATTCGTGAACTTTCGGATACAACTAAAGGCAGCTTCGGCGGAGTGGGACTTCAAATAAGCAAACCGTATGAATCGACGCCTGAAAAACCTGCTTATGTCGAAGTTTCTTCCCCTATAGAAGATACGCCCGGCGCAAAAGCGGGAATTCTTGCCGGTGATTTGATAACTTCGATTGACGGAGATGCAACGCCGGAAATGACAATGCAGCAAGTGCTTGCGCATTTACGCGGCGAAGTCGGAACACCGGTAAAAGTTTCGATAAAACGCGGTAAAAATCTTGAGTTTGATGTAACTTTGGTACGCGCGGTGATTGAAGTTCCGACCGTAAAATATGCAATGATTGATAAAACCGCTTATCTTAAAATAATCGAATTTACGCCGGATACGCCGGTACGTGTTCAGGAAGCAATAGATTCGTTTAAAAATAATAATTATAAAAACCTGATTATAGATTTGCGCAATAATCCCGGCGGACTTATTACAAGTGCGGTAGGTGTCGCGGATAAGTTTATTGACTACGGTGCAATCGTAACCACAAAAAGCAGAATTCGCTCGCAGGATAATTCGTATTTTGCCACAAAAGAAGCAACTAAAATCCGCGACGTTCCGATTGTCGTTCTGATAAATAAAGGGTCGGCAAGTGCATCGGAAATTCTTGCAGGTTCGCTTAAAGATAATCATCTTGCATATCTTGTCGGACAATGCAGTTACGGCAAAGGTTCCGTTCAGCAGGTCATTCCGCTGAATGCTAAAGGCGATGAAGAAATCAAGCTGACTATGGCGCGCTATTACACTCCAAGCGATACTAATATCGATAAAGTCGGAATTCCTCCTGACAGAGAAGTTTTGTATCCGGAGCTTTCCGAAGCGGAAGAAAAAAATTATGCGGAACTTATAAAAGCCGATGCAATTGCAAAATATGTTGATGCGCATCCTGATATGAGCGAGCAGGATATTGCAAAGTACGCAAAGGAATTGAAATCGTCTTATAATTTGCAGGAGAATCTTTTGCGCAGACTTGTGCGCATTCAGGTATGGAGAAAACAGCCTTCCCGCATTTATGATTTGGATTATGACATTCAGTTGAATGCCGCTCTTAAAATATTGAATGAAGAACGGGATTTCCGCTCGCTTTTAGCTTCTACAAAGACATTGAAAGAGCTGCAAAAAGAAGCGGAACTTGCCGCAGAAAAAGCGGAATAATATGCGGCAGTTTTTGTCGCCTGTCCCGCCGGATAAAAACGGAATTATTCTTGTAAAGGGGAAGGATTACCGTTATTTGCGGCAGGTATTGCGCTTAAAAGCAGGCGATATGCTAAGCGTCCGCAGCCCCGACGGAGAGCTTTTTAATACGACGGTCTGTACCACAGATGTCGCAAGGCGAACTGTAACGCTGCAAGTCTGCGGAACACACACGGCTTCCGAAACAAATGCGGCGCATAGAACTGCCGGACGCGGAGTAAAGGCTTCCGATATACAAAATGATGTCAGCGCTTCTTCAAATATTGAATATTGGCTTTTTCAGTTTGTGCCTCAACCGTCAAAAATGGAACTTATTGTTCGGCAGGCGGTTGAATGCGGAGTAAAATATATTGTTCCCGTTGCCGGCGAGTATTCACAGAAGGCAGGACCGGAAGCATTAAAAGCAAACAGGCGACAGCGTCTTGAGCGTATTATCCGCGAAGCCCGCCAGCAAAGCGGTTCTCCCGTGGAAAGCTGCGTAACGGAATGTTTTGATTTGGAATCTGCCCTCTCTTTATGGAAAGAGAATTGCAAAAATGCAAATGTTTCAAACGCAGCTTTTGCGCTTGTTGAGCGGAACGGAAATTGTAAAGGTTTGCAGGACTTGTCTAAGGGCGGAAACGGACTTCCGCAAAAAATTGCACTTGCTGTCGGCAGCGAAGGCGGAATAAGTCCTGCCGAAGCGGACAGCCTTGTAAAAGCCGGTTTTGTTCCGCTGCATTTTGCCGGAAATATATTGCGCTGTGAAACCGCAGCTCTTTACGGAATTGCGGCGGTTCAGTCTGCCGTAATGCAGCTTGAAGCGCAGGAGGAAGAATAATTTATGCCGATACAAAGAATAAATATTGTAGGTGTTCCCGTTGATATTATTCGGGAAGAAGATATTGAGCTTGCAATTTTGGAATTACTGGCACGTCCCGGTACAAAGCAGATTGTCTTTTTGTCCATATGGGGTCTTTTAAAGGCAAGACGCAAAGGCGATTTTCAAGACTGTATTAAAAATGCGGATTTAATTATCCCGATTTCCAAAAGCATTATAAAAGGCGCAGCCTTTTTGAAAAAAGAGCTTCCCGTGCGCCATAATCCGTTTACGGCAGTCATTCATATCCTTTCTATTTTGGATTCGCACTTAAAATCGCTTTATTTGCTGGGCGCGCACCGTCAGACTCTCGCAATTGCGGAGGATAATGTCCGCTCCACATTTACATCCATGAGTATCGTTGGTCGTTCCGCCGGTTATTATGCGAAAGACCGCGAGCCGGATATAATTCAAGCGATATATAAGGCCTCGCCTTCGTTGGTTTTGGTCGGCGACGGTATAAAAGAGAATGATTGCTGGGCATACCGCAGACGCAACCGTTTTTCTTCAAGCATATTCCTGTATTATAAAGATGTGCTCGGTATTTTTTCAAAACGTATTCAGCGTGTTGATGAAAAAGTTTTTGATCGCGGACATGAAATATTTTCGGAAATTCTGCATAATCCGTTCAAGATTTTTTTGATTCTACCGTTTATTTACTATCTGATGCTTTTGCTCGGATACAAATTTTTTAAAAAATAGAGACGTTTATGATTGAAAGTCTTAGCGGATGGGTGAATTCTTACAGGGTTTTCATACATTCTGCAGAAGTATCGAAAGCATTTATCGTTTTCCTGATTTTCAGTTTAATCGGCTGGATTTGCGAAGTATGTTATGTGGGAATCTTTTTTGAGCATAAATTCGTAAACAGAGGATTTTTGTTCGGACCTCTATGCCCGGTTTACGGCATCGGCGGCATTCTGATTCTTCTTACTCCTGAAAAATTACAAAATCCGGTATGGCGGCTTTTTATTACCGGAACTGTTTTATGTTCTCTTGTCGAATACGCGGCGAGTTTTGTGCTTGAGCAAATGTTTCACCTAAAACTGTGGGATTATTCGGATAGAGTATTGAAATGCCGCGGCCGCACGATAAAATTGAATATCAATGGCAGAATCTGTTTGCGGAATTCTTTGCTTTTCGGAGTTATGACCGTGAGCGTAATAAAATTTATTCAGCCGCTTATCGGAAGACTTTTTTCTTATTTTGACGATGTTTATTTGCAATTTGCCGCAGGAATTTTGGGATTTGCGTTTGCGGCGGATATTATGTTTTCCGTCCACAGAGCACTGGATGTCAGCGTTTATGTTGCGCGGCTTAAAGATTTTTCGGAAACCTTAAAAGAACGTTACCGGCATGAAGAATGGTTTCAAAGTAACTCCCTGCACGAAATGCTCGATTCGATAGGCAAACGGGCTTTAACGGATAAAGAAAAGTTCAGTGCGGCAATGCTTGAAAAAATAAAATGGGCGCAAAGCCGCCATGAAGCATCCGAAGCGTTTGTAAAACGGTTCCCGACTTTGAGCAGCGGAATTTATAAAGATTCTCTTGCTTTGATTAAAAAACGTATTGCAGATAGATTTGCCGAAAAGCTTAGGAAGAATTGATTATGAAAAAAATTTTAAAAATAATCGTATTGTTTGCCGTTTTGAATCCGGCTTTTACTGCGGAAACGGAACGGGCGACCGTAATTGTTTCAACGGCGGCGCAGCGCACCTATGTTTACGATGAAGAAGGCTCTCTTATTAGGACTTTTGTATGTTCTACCGGACTTTTTGACGGAGACAACGACACTCCTCTAGGCGATTACGTAATAAATGCAAGCGGAAAGAAGCGCGGAACTTGGTTTTTTTCGAACACTTATAAAGAGGGTGCAAAAAACTGGGTCGGATTTATCGGCGGAGTATATCTTTTTCATTCAATTCCTATGGATGAAAATCAAAATATCATACGTGCCGAAGCCGTAAAATTGGGAACTCCCGCATCTCACGGCTGTGTAAGGCTTGCAGTTGATGATTCTGCTTGGTTTTATAAAAACGTAAGCGACGGTTCCGCCTTGCACATTGTAAAAGACTTTAAGGCGGAAGATAAACTTGAACGCTGCAAAAATTATAAAGAGCTGCTGATTCCTGCAAACGATATGTTCGTGTGGCTTTCCGCAAACGGAAAAGATTATAAGCAAAAATATTTATTGAGCTGCGAAATTGCACTTATAAGGACAGTTGCCGCCTTGAACGGAATTACCGGCATTTCCGAAGATGATATTTTGTCTTCGATTCCAAGAAGCGGCTACGACCCTGAAAAGTTTTTTGTCTGTGATGATTTGAATGCGGGAAGAAGAGCAAAAGACGGCTCAATTTTGTGGAATAATTACGGCTGTCATCCGCCTGTATTTATAAAGGAATTGAATAAACTCAACAGTAAAAAATCGTCTTTTTCGCCTCGTGTGGAATTTTATGAGGAAAGGCATACGGATGAAGACTTAATCCGCATGATAAAAACGGAACCGGATTTTCGCGGTGCCGTTGCATGGCTGGTTGCACACCCCGAGCGTTGGGGCGAAAATCCGCCGGTAAATGAACGCGGTATGGTTTTGGGCGAACACGTTCGTTTCGTTTTGCCCGCTCTTACCGGAGACGGAGCATTTTTAATTTACGATCCTGAAACCGGAATTGTAAGAAAATCAAAATCTTCAGGAGCTGCGCGTAATCTTTTCGGCTTTAGGACGGTGTGTGTAAGGGCGGCTCGTTGATGACGGATCTTCAAAATCGAATCGGCGTATTTGTTTTAGCGGGTGCTTTACATATCTTTACAGTTTTTACATAATACCGGAATGATACATACAACGGAACTCATTGTTCGCCCTTACGAATGCGATTCTTACAATCACGTCAATAATGCGGTTTACCAAAATTATCTTGAATATGCCAGAATGGATTTTCTTCATGCCGCAGGGTTCAACTACAAAAAAATTGTTGCGGAAGGATATTACCTTTATGTTACGCACGTCGATATTTTTTACAAAGCTTCCGCCGTTCTCGATGACAAGCTGTTTATTGAAACTCGTCCGACAAAATTAAAGCACGTCATGGGAATGTTTCATCAGACGATAAAAAAAGAAGACGGAACAATCTGCGTTGAAGCGGATGTTACGTGGGCGATAGTTAATCATGAAGGGCGTCCGTCTAAAATGCCCGACGGTTACATGGTTGACGGACTCTTGCCGTCGGAAGAATAAAACCTTTTACGGAGCCGTTCAGCACCACTCGGACTTTGAATTGAATTTTTCGTTAAATTCCGAATCGTTGTGGGGCGGAATATTTACGTCATTTGCTTCATACGCTTCTTCATCTGAAACTTTTGCGTCTTTTAAGTTGGATATATCCTCATCGGATAAATCTGCAGGAGGCATTATTATTGCAAATATTATATAAAGCAAAATTCCGGGTAATATTCCTAAAATAGTCAGCAAAACCGCACACAGTCTTATGACGGTATGGTCAACATTAAAGAAATCGGCAATTCCCGAGCATACTCCGAAAACCATTTTATCCTTCGCTTTACAAAGTCGCTTTTTCTCCATTTTATTATCCCCTTGTTTGCACTTCCGCACGGAATTTAGTATTTGCCCGGCATTATATAGAACTTATCACCGATTTTCTATTACCGGTGAATAAATAAATATTTCATACTATTGACACTTTTAGGAAAAATCTATATATTCAGAGAACATCACGAAAGTGAGGTTGGGCAATTAGCTCAGTAGGTAGAGCAACGCCCTTTTAAGGCGTGGGTCTGCAGTTCGAATCTGCAATTGCTCATAAAAGGCACCGAAAAACCGGTGCCTTTTTTTATATGCGAGGACGGAAACCGGTGCTTCTCATAAAAACGCTTTCGATATTTCTACAAAGAAAATTATTCCGATTTTGATGCAACGTTTTTTCCGCGCCAAGAACCTTTTTGCCAGCGAATAAATACAATCACCGCGCGAAATATTTCGTCTGCAGCCATAGCCCACCACACGCCCTGCAATCCGAACTTCAATACTATTCCTAAAATCCATGCGAATACGACGGAAATGCCCCACATTGAGCAAATGCCCAATACTGTGGGAAAGACAACATCGCCTGCAGCCCGCATACTTTGTATTATTACAAGATTTACGGTGCGCCCCAATTCAAGACACACGATAATAAACATTATTTTCGTGCAGAGACGAATAATTTCCGCATTATCCGTAAACAATCTAAGCGTAAAAGGCGATAAAAGCCAATTTGCGCAGGCTACTGCAAAAGAAACCGCAACTGCGCCGGCAAGAGATTTTATTACCCGTTTGTATGCAAAATCATAATCCTCGCCGCCTACCGCATGACCGGTAATTATAGCGGTTGCGCCCGCAACCGAATTGGAATAAATAATTGAAAAACCGCAAAGGATGTTGCAGAATATTTTTGCGGTAACAGCCTGCGCGCCTATCGTATTCACAAATGCGGTGATGCAAAGCTGCGAAATATTGTAAAAAACATTTTCTCCCGCAGCAGGAATCCCCAGTTTTAATAGTTTTAATAGAATATCTTTAGGAAGCGGGATTAGAAGTCTTATGGAAATCTTTCCCTTGATTATTTTTCTAAAACAAATATAAGCTGCAATCAATCCTGCAACATGACTTATGCTTGTAGAAAACGCAACTCCGGCAATTCCGAAATGCAAGAAAGAAAGCGGACCGTATAAAAATAAATAGTTTCCGATTATGTTCAATATGTTCATCAAAAAGATTATGTACATTCCTATCGATGTTTTTCCGTTGCAGTTAAAAATTCTTAAAAATACATTGATAAGCGCATTGCAAAATAAAAAACAGCCCGTTATGGAAAGATATTTCACGGCATTTTCCAGCATAACGTCTGGAATGCGGATTGCGGCAAGCAGCTGAAAACGGAATATAACCAAAATCATGCATACAAAGACGCTTATAAAAAGATTAAAAGCGAATGCCGCCGTATAGATTTCATCCATAGAGTCTTTTTTTTGCGCGCCTAAATATTGGGCTACAATAACGGCTGTTGCACTGGAAACAATACTGAACGCGAGCGTAAGAAATCCGGTAATTTGATTTGCGTTTCCTACGGCTCCTACCGCAAGTTCCGAATAGCGGCTAAGCATAATCGTGTCCGCATATCCGAGAAACATGGAAAACAGCATCTGTAAAAAAATCGGCCATGCCAGCCGGAAAACGGAATAATTTTTAACATCGGTCATAAAATCGCCGGAAACGCGTGCCGCCTCTCAAATATGTGCGCTTCGGAAGATATACGAAAGTAATTCATATACAATGATAAACGAAGTTTCTTTATTAAAGAAGAATAAAGCCTTTGCTAAGTATATACACGGCAAGAAAATATAGTCGGGCAAGCGGGATTTGAACCCACGACCTCTTGGTCCCGAACCAAGCGCGCTACCAGCTGCGCTATTGCCCGTTTATATCAAGAAAAAAATACCCTTTCCTTGGGAAAGGGATTTGCGCGAGTGACGGGGCTCGAACCCGTGATCTCCGGCGTGACAGGCCAGCGCGATAACCAGCTTCGCTACACCCGCGTGATGTAGCGAAATATAAAATAATTATTAAGGAATGTCAATAGCTTTTGAATGCACTGACAGGGTCTCAGCACGAAAGAAAAGTATAGTAAAGTAACGTTATGGTGGAAGGGA
>CAUUVZ010000078.1:0-9225 GCA_963548875.1 uncultured Treponema sp.
CGCTGAAAGCACAACTTGTTTTACCGCTATTATCAAAACTCGACATTCGACCTATTATTTCTCTATTAGGAATTTCGTTATATCGGCAATTTTTTAGGTAATCCGTATACGATGTTTATAAAAATAAAGAAACCGGCGACATTATATTTTACCGGGTGCCCGTGTAACGGCTAATAAAAAAAAGATTGACAGATTTATAAAAAGCGAGTATAAACTTTGCCTTTGATTTTAAATCCGGTTCCATTGACTAAAGATTTCAAACCGTTATAATGAAACCGATCACTTATGGATGTTCGGTCTGAAAAAAAATTGAAAGAAGTTTTGTCTCTTCTTGAAAACGGAAATCCGGCCGGAGCAAAAGTCATATTGAATGAGATGATTAAATATGACTTTGATACGAAAGAGCTTGACTTTACAATAAGATGCTGCAACTTTTGGATAGATATCATAGCGGACATCGTTTTGATAAAAAATCCGTTCGAGCGCGGCGAAGAGCTGCTTGCAAGATGGAAAGAGTTTATAGAATTTGTAAACGGATGGGATAATTTTTACGAACCTTCGTATTACGCTGTCTGCCGCGGTATATTTTCACTTGCGCGCCAATGCTATTCATCGATGCTGAATGAAAAGGATACCGTACAGAGGAGCGAAATTAATAGAAAGTTGGGGCTTTGCTATAAAAAATTGGGCGACTACGAGAATGCAAAGCAGTGTCTTGTAACGGCAAACAGTCTTCATCCTGTGCAGGCGGCGGTTATTGCGGATTTGGCTGATTGCTATGCTTTGTGCGGAGAAGACAAAGAAGCGAAAGTGCTTTTTAGGGAGGCGTTTTTCATAGATTTTAAGCGTGTAGATTTGGAGTTTCTCGATTCGAGACTTATATGCAGACTTGCAGATGAAGTAAAAGGACTCGGATACGGGAAAGATGAATTGAAAGCATGGATTCCCGTGTACGGAGTTTTATGGGGAGTTTTTACGATGAAACGAGCCATGAAGTACCAGGAAATCGTCAAGTTAAAACAGGAAATTTACGCCCTTGAAAATGAGCAAAAAGCACCGACAAAAGCTAATAATCTTATAACACCGCGTCTTATAAATTTGTATTTTTGGCTTATAGATTTGTGCAGGGCAAATAATGATGCCAAACTTATATCTCAAACATTGTTGAGAATTAAAATATTGGCACCGGACATTTATAACCTTTATTGTAAATAGACGACACATCGGAAGTGCAGTTAATATAGTAAACAGGAGTTTTTTATGGCAGAAGAGTTGATTAAATCTGTTCAGGAAATGCTTAAAGAAGAAACATGGACCAGAGCGGCAATCAGTAATTATTCAAAAGAAAAACTGGCGGAACTTTCGGCAATTATCGAAAAGGCGCGTAATGCGAACCTTGTAAAAGAATTAAAGGAAATATGCGATGAACAGCTCCTTCACTCAAAAGACAGCATAATCGCGCTTTATATTTCAGGCATGATTGCGCTTCAAAGCGGCACTCTTGATAATTCCGAGCTTATAACCCTTGTCGATATATTCAAAAAGAATCACAAAGAAGCGGTTGTAGAATATCTTTGCCAAAACATTCTCGAAGATGACGCAAACAATAAATTTGCACTCAGGACGCTTGCCGAATATTACAAAACGGAAAACAATCCTAAACTTTGGGACTTATATACGCAGATTGTAAAGCTGGATTTTGAAGAAGCCGATATTGCAAAACTTCTTGCGGAACATTACGAGTCTTCCGGCGATATGGAAAACGCAACGGAATATTACAAAAAAGCGATTCTCCGTTATGTCAATGCCGGAAACATGAGTGCGACAAAAGAACTTTGGACAAAACTTGTGCAGCTTATTCCGCAGGAAATAGATTTTTTCCAGCTTGTAAAGCGCAAAGCGGCAAAGTCTTTGGGAAGCGATAAAACTGCAATCTTAATACAGGAACTTTACGCATGGTACAAAGACAATAAAAAGTGGGATATAGCAATCGGCTTGTTGAAAGAAATTCTTACTTACGATCCTCAAGATATGTGGGCGCGCAAGGAAATAACCGAATGCTTTAAAGGAAAATACAAAGGACACAGTCATCTTGAGGAGTACATCAAATCTTCCAACCTTACGCAGAGTTTCCGCAACGTATTTGAAGCGATAAACGATTTTGAAAAGCATATTGCTTTTGATGCAAAAAGTTTCGTATTCCACCGTACATGGGGAGCGGGACTTATACGCAAAGTTGAAGGCGAAAACCTTATCATCAATTTCGGGAAAAAATCCGGAATCCGTGAGATGAGTCTCAAAATGGCTGTAAATGCTCTGACACCGCTTGCAAAAGATCATATATGGGTTCTCAAAGCGACACAAAAAAAGGAAGAGCTTGCAAAAAAGATTACTTCCGATCCCGCATGGGCATTAAGAATCATAATAAAAAGTTTTGACAACTGCTGCGATTTTAAGCGCATAAAAGCGGAACTGGTGCCTACGATTCTTACGCCCGGTCAGTGGACTTCGTGGAATACGAAAGCAAAAGCCATTCTCGAAAAGGATTCGTCTTTCGGTGTCGATCCCAACGACATCAATATGTTCACGGTTCGCGAGCATGAAATAAGTCTTGAAGAAAAATTGGCGAACGAATTTAAGGCACAAAAACAGTTTTTTGCCAGAATCGATACGCTGATGCGGTACGTAGATAAAGACGAAACCGATAAAACAAGTGAAATGTTTGCGGAAATGTTCAATTATTTTACGGCTTATCTGAAGCAGCTTTCCGCCGATGAATACGAGCTTAAAGTAAACGAGCAGACCGTTGCTTCTTATCTTGTTGTCCAGCGTATAACCGCATCTATGAAACAGCTTGTAAATCCGTCAAAAGTAACATTCCAACAGCTCTATGCAAGAATTAGAGATCCGAGAGAAATGTACGAATCTTTGAAAGATACGAAAAATACGTTCTTGCGTAAAGATTTTCTTCAGAATGTGAGAATGCTTCCCGATTGGGCGGACGAGTATATACGTCTTTTCCCGACGGTTTTAAACAGTGCAATGCTTAAAACTCTTGTGGACAACGGATATAAAGATAAAGTAAAGAAACTTGCAGTCGACTGTTTTGAAAATGCAAAAGACTACCGCTATGCCGTTCTTCTTTTATTTAAAGAATCTCAGAATGAGGAATGGTTTAAGGAAGCGGATATCCCGTATGAAAAACAGCTCATTACGCTCATCCAGCTGATTGAACTTACGTTCCGAGAAATCAACAGTCATGTAAACACTACCGAAAATAAAAAGATTAACAAGAATGCAACTGCTCTTTTATTCGAGTCGGACTCGCTTACGGATTATATGTTCAAGGACAACAGCGAAGAAACCGTAAAGCGCATGTATACGCTTGTAAACGATATTGCAGATATAGATCCTTCGTATAAAGCGCTTTTGCGCAATAAGATTCTTGAAAAATTCCCCGACTTCAAATTCCATGTAAGCGAAGAAAAATCTTCCGCACCGCGCGGAATGATTGTAACAATCCGAATGCTTGAAATTAAAAAAGCGGAACTTGACAAGATTCAAAGTGTCGATATTCCGGAAAATGCAAAAGAAATTGCGGAAGCGCGTGCGCAGGGAGACTTAAAAGAGAATGCGGAGTACAAAGCGGCAAAAGAACAGCAGCATTGGCTCAACGAACAGGCGACAAAGCTGCAGTCGGAGCTTAACCGCGCAATAGTGTTCGATCCTACTACGATAACAACGGCACTTGTATCCTTTTCAACGCGCGTAACGCTTACAAACAAAGATACAGGCGAGGATGAAACGTACACGATTTTAGGCCCGTGGGAATCCGACCCAGATAACGGAATTATTTCTTACATGGCTCCGTTCGGAAATGCGATTATGGATAAAAAAGTAGGCGACAATGTTTCGTTTGAGATAAACGAGCATAAATACAACTATGTTGTAAAAGAAATTAAGGCTGCAAAAACCAACTGATTTTTTTGCGGATAAGAGCGGGGCTGCAAGTCAAATCGATTTGCAGCCTTGTTTTTTTATCGCCGGTCTACACGAAATTCCACCGTATTCGGTATAATAACGCTTATGAAAGCGCAAAAATTATTCGATTCCGTATATTTTATTCCCGGCAGCACGAATATCGGAATAATACTTGATTATCCCGCCCGAAAAACCGAATTATGCGACGTTTACATAGTCGATTCCGGCAGAGGGAAAGACGATGCCGACATTATTTTAAGAGAATTGTCGGAGCTTTTTCCCGATGAAAATTATATTCTTAAAGCCGTTATAAATACTCATTCTCATGCGGATCATTCCGGAGGTAATGCATATTTGCAGGAAAAAGCCGGATGTAAAATATGGTGCAGCGAGGGAGAAGCTGCCGGTTTGCAAAATCCTCTGATACAAAGTTCCGTCGAATGGGGCGGAAATCCTATCGAAGAATTGAAAACCGAATTCTATCTTCCTAAAAAATGCAAAACGGATAAATTTATTTCCGAAGACCTTACCGATTTATTAAAAAACGGCGGAAAAATTCAATATGTTCCGCTGCCCGGGCATTACTTTGATATGTTCGGAATCCTTTACACGGATTCTGCCGGACACAGAGTTTTGTTTGCCGGCGACGGTTTTTTCGGGCGTCAATTTTTGTTTAAGTATTGGATTCCTTACATATTCGATGTCGGAAAAGAGTTTGAAACGCTTGATAAGTTGTCTAAATTCAAAGCCGATTATTATATCCCTAGCCACGGAGACGCGCTTACCCGTATCGAAGAAACCGTCGAAGAAAATCAAATTGCGCTTCTTTCAACTGAAATTTGCATAATGGGAATATTGAATAAAGAATCTCTCACCTTTGAAGAACTTCTCAAACGGGTCGCCGATAAAAACGGGATAAATATGAAAGCGGCGCAAATTATTTTAATCGGAAGTACGCTTCGCGCTTATCTTGTATATCTGAGAGAAAGCGGCAAGGCGGATTTTTACGTTGAAGGTAATAAAATGTTTTGGAAAAGCACCGGCAAAAATTAAGTATTGCCGGCACTTTTCCGAGAAATCAGTCATCCCAGCCTTTAACTACGATGCTTTCATCCCAGTTTTCATAAATTTTTGCGCCGCTTGAAGTACCGATTCTGTTTGCGCCGGCTTCAAGCATACTGATAAGAGTTTCCGCAGAACGTATTCCGCCCGAAGCTTTTACTCCGAAATCTTTACCGACGGTTTTTCTCAT
This sequence comes from uncultured Treponema sp., assembly GCA_963548875.1. Classification (GTDB taxonomy): domain Bacteria; phylum Spirochaetota; class Spirochaetia; order Treponematales; family Treponemataceae; genus Treponema_D. Next base: position 5,234 of record CAUUVZ010000078.1, read on the forward strand.
AAGAGAGATATGATGTGCGGTTGCTCCGTTCGGAAGCGGCTTGCCTTCGGCATCTTTAGGAGCGGCAAAACCGGTCGAGGTTTTTACAAAATCCGCACCTGCGCGGACCGCACAAAGGCAGCAGGTTTCAATGAGTTTGTCGGTCAAAAAGCAAGTCTCAAGAATTACTTTTACGACAATGTCTCTTCCGACTTTTTTTCCGGCAGCTCTTGCAGAATTTACAACGGCTGAAATATCGGTTTCAACATCATTAAAACGGTTATCTATCGCGGAGCTGATATTTATCACCATATCGACTTCGTCCGCCCCGTTTTCAATCGCAACCGCAGTTTCGTCCGCCTTGTTTTTAGCGGTAACAGCCCCTAGCGGAAAGCCTATAACCGTACAGACTTTTACTCCGCTGCCATCAAGTTCTTCCTTACAAAGGGAAACAAAACACGGATTTACGCACACCGACGCAAAGCGATAGCGGCGTGCCTCCTCACAAAGTTTTACAATACTGCAAACTTCCGCATTAGGTGCAAGCGCAGTGTGGTCAATAAAAGAAGCAAGTTTTTCCTTTTTCATAAAAATAATTATATGCGGTAAAAGCACTTTCAACAAGCAAAAATTTCCGTGAGATAAGAAATACGCTCCCGTCCCAAACTTGCCGATTTTCGTATCGATTTTTACACTTTAGTCCGGCTGCAATTTTGACAACCGTTGATTATGACGTGTTTTTTTCCGTCTTTTGTTTTATTAAAAAGTCTTGAAATTAAATATCCGTCGGCGGGAACGGCTTTTCGGCACACGGGACAATGCCTGTGCATATCGGAAGCGCAGACGGGATAGCAATGCGGACATCCGTAAATTACGCATAACTGGTCGTCAACATTCATCGGTCTGAATACTTTCGAATATAAATTCTCTCCCGGCAAGAGCGGCATTCCGCATACCGGACAATTTACGAAAGCGGCACCGCTCTTTGTTTTAGCGGCTACTGGTTTATTTTGCGGAAATATTTTTCTAAAATACATAAGAGCCGCTATAATCACGATTACGGCAAGCCCCATTAACACATATTCCATATTTATTTTTAATCCGCTGTTTTTTTGCGCATTGCGTTTTAAAGCAATTGCTTCATATTGCGAGTAAAAAACTTCTCCGCAAAATAAAATAGCGAAAATCTTAGCGATTCAACGCGCAATTATTCTTTTGCAAAATTGCTGAAAGCGTCTTATTCCGCACTCTTACCTATAATTAAGCTGGAATAAGGCAATTTCTCTATCCAGCGACAGAATATATGCCATTCATCGAGCTTATGATTTTTCCTCGTAAAATATATCCCCTGCAAAACCTGATAATTCATCTGCAAAGTCGCTTTTTGATTCAAGCCGGCGGGCAAAAGTTGAATCATCTGCCACCAATCGTCTTTGCTTTTGGTATTTAAATAACGCTCGCGGGCGGAATTCAGTGTTGCAATAAGAATATCGAAAGTTTTCAGAGATTCATCGTTCAAATGTTCGATACTGAAATCTTCCCGCACGAATTCTTTGGCAGCAACTTTGTGCATCGTAGAACAACTGTTGCGCACGGTTCCCACTTTGTAAGTATCCATTTCCGCCCACCAGTATCGCGGAGCCGTTACATCCATCGTTACGTTTATATAGCGCAAGAACTTTGCGTGCGAAGGTCCGCTGCGCGATAATCTGTCCATAAGTTCAATATCCGCGCTCCCAAGCTCATACTTGCCGGAAGAATAAAAACTGTCGGATTTGTCCCAACTGTTATAAGAATTTCGCATACCGCGTATGGCGGCTTCCCATCCGTAAATTTCCGTCTTTTCTATTAAAATCATTTTGCTTCCGTCTTATTTCAGTTTTCGTATAAAATTAAATATCGTCTACAACTTCCGCTTCCACCTGCTCGGCAGGACGATTTCGCCACGCATAAAAAATATATGCCGCCCCCACAAGAATGAGTACAATTCCTGCCAAGCGCACAAATGCGATTCCTATTTTTGCAGGAATTATAAACATAGCTATCGCCGCCGCAACGGAAATCACTGCGTCCAGCAAAAACTGTCTGCGGTCAAGTCCCGTATCGCGCAGCTTTCCGGCGGCATAAAGCTCCATCCCGGCGCTTATAAGCAAATAAACCGCAAGAACGTAAATCATAACAGTCCACATGACTTCCGCAAATATAAGCGGAAGAAAAAACGCCAGCAACCCGATTACAATACTCATCATTGCGCGACTTATTATTATGTGCTGAAAAGAACTGTCGGGAACAAGTTTCCTAATATATAGAAGATTGTAGACACCGTTGGCAATCGCGCCTATTCCCAAAACAACGACAACCGCTTTTATACATTGATCGGGAATTATCAGCATAAGCAGACCTATAACGGCAAGAAGAATTCCTATTAAAATATTATTTTTTTTCATAATGCTCCTCAATTTCAAATAGTATATATATTTTGCATTAGAATGAATAGGCGCACGGAAAACGTATTCAAAATATGGGAGCCCCTTAGATAAAATCGACACACAGGATACGCACAGCACGAGAATATTAAAAGTTTTTTACAAACGGAAATAAAATCGATTTGCAAAGTTTAGGATTTTCCGGGAGCAGACTTAGGATTCGATATGCTTTACAAAATTACAATGTGCAGTCGCGATTAAAATTTACGCATCGCTTGCTTCTAATCCGTAATATTTTTAATATACCCGCATGAATATTCATATTTTGGAAGTACCTCTCGATTTCGGAGCGAGCAGACACGGTTCAGATATGGGACCGTCCGCAATAAGACTTGCAGGAATCAGGGAGCGGCTTGAATCACTGGGACATAAAACACAGCGGCATGAACTTTCAGTGCGTACGACGCCGCAAGAATACGAAGATGCGGGTAATCCCAAAGCGAAATATCTTAGTCCTATAAAAGAAGCTTGTACCGCTCTTGCCGCAAAAGTTGAAGAAACTGCGAATAGCGGAGATTTTCCGTTGGCACTGGGCGGAGATCACTCAATTGCGCTCGGAACTCTTGCCGGAATGGGTGCATTTGCCGCAAAACAAAATAAGCGGCTAGGTGTTCTGTACGTTGATGCACACGGAGACTTTAATACGCCCGAGACCAGTCCTACGGGAAACATTCACGGAGAATGCCTTGCAGCCTCCTGCGGATACGGATTAAAAGAGCTTACGGAACTTTATTATAGCGGGCGAAAAGTTGATCCTGCAAACGTCTGTTTTGTCGGTATACGGGACTTGGATAAAGGCGAACGCGAACTGATGAAAAAGGCGGGCGTTACCGTTTTTTCCATGAGCGATATAGAGCGGCAAGGCTTTGCAGCGGTTATAAAAAAAGTGGCGGTATTTTTTAAAAGCCGCGCGGATATTGTTCACGTAAGTTTCGATATGGACGTTTTAGACCCTATGTTCGCACCCGGAACAGGCATTCCTTTGCCCGCAGGTCTTACAAACAGGGAAGCTCTTCTCCTTATGGAGGAAATGTGCGCAACAAATCTCGTTAAATCCGCAGAAATTGTTGAAGTAAACCCCGTTCTCGACATAAGAAACCAAACTGCCGTTTTGGCGGTCGCTTTGGCAGCGCGGCTTTTAGGTGAAACAATTTATTAGGCTTAATTTCGAGTTTTACAAACTCAAAGCTTATATTCTTCTAAGGCAAGCCTTAAACCTTTTTTTCACAAGTGAGGAAACCAGCGGATACTTTTACGCAATTTTGCTTTGCAAAATTGCTGCGGACGGTAAACCGGTTATACTGTTTATATCCCATTTACCCGTCCGCCGCCCGCAGTTTTCCTCCCTTGAGAACCCTCCTTCCTTGTACACCGCAAGATATTTTTTAAGCAATTTTGCTGTGCAAAATTGCAGCGGACGGTAAACCGATTGTATCTTTCATATTACGTTCCACCGTCCGCCGCACTTTGGGATCCCAATTCTTTCATACATTTTAATTTTTTAGGTACCCATACACGATATTTATA
>CAUUVZ010000079.1:0-9193 GCA_963548875.1 uncultured Treponema sp.
TGTTATTGCTGTTGCGCACACCGTAGTCGTATATAAAGAAAAATCTTTTTTAGTCATTCTGTCCCCCGCAATGTATCGTTTATAATTTCAGGAATTTTTAATTTCCAATATCCCAGACGCGGGTTGGAAGAATCGTCTTGTAAAAGCCGGTTTATTCTGCCGGAAACGGCGGCAAATCCTATAAAATCCGCTCCGGTGTCTTTATTGTATACAAAAACTGCGGGTATCGGTCCGTAAAGAGTTTGCACTCTAAGTATTATAGCGTAGTTTTTTGCGCCGGAGCGTGTACCGTTTATTTCATAAAGCGCAGCGCTTAAAGAAAACGGCGATTTTATTTTTATGAATTTTCCTATATCCGGTTTGCTTTCCGTGTTTTCGGAAATAACTTTTGTTACGGCTGTGCGTAGTTTGTTTTCAAAGCTGCGTTCGGAAAGTTTTACCGCTCCGATTATTATTCCGACCATTAAAATCAATATCCCTAAAAAGATTCCGTAAACGCGTAAAAATTCTTTCGTTTCGGATTTGTCAAATTTCATCATACTCCTCCGTCTTTTTTACTTCCGAAAGCATTTTTTGCAAAGTCCGCCTGTCCGCAATATTTTCCCAATTCTGTACAATCACGGAAAATAAATTAGTTAAAATAATCACAAAAACCATTCCGCCGGATGAAGTTCCCGCTCCGGCAATAAAAAATGCCGTAATTCCTCCGAAAATTCCGTAAAGAATTCTCCCCTGAACGGTACAAGGAGTCGTTCCGTACCAGCTGAGAACAAAAGCGGAGATAAAAAGAGTCCCTCCCGTAAAAAGTGCAAGAAGCATATCGCCTTGAAACATTATTCCGTCATAAAAAAACGGAGATACGAAACGCACTAAAAGAAGATATGTAAACATAAAAAATCCGGGTATGATGATTTTTATGATGTCATTTCCGAAAAGAAATATTGAAGAAATCAGCGTTATAAAATTAAAGCGAAAAGCGGGAATTGCAGCTCCGTTATCCCAAAGCATGGAAATATACCCTTCTGGAATCGAAACTTTAAACAGAGAAAAAATCGAATTATTTAATGCTTCGGTGATGCTTGAATCGAACGGGTGTAAAGGAAAAATGCCTGCGGATAAAAGCTGCTGCGAGGGATTTTTTAATGATAAAAGCTCTCTTGTAATCGTAGGTTCGGGGAAAAGTCTTTCTCCTGTAAACCAAAGTATTGCAACGGTAAGAGCTGCAGGATTAACCCATGTATATGCAAATCCTCTGAAAAAATATTTTGCTATGAATTTTACCGTAAAAGCTGCCGTAAACGCCGTTGCGGGCGGAAAATCTTGAGGGATAAGCATACCGATTATCATTCCCTGTACCGCACTCATAATTACGGAAAAATGTTCTTCGTCTTTTGCCGAATAAAGGCGGAATGCAAGCGCATCTGCTAAAACGGAAGCCGCAGCCGTACAAGCAATTAAAATTATTGCGGAAAAACTTGCGGAAACAAATAAAAGCGCAATTTGAATACATAAAAGAATCAGCATACGGAACGCTTCCGTTCCTAAAGACTCTCTAAGATATGTAAAAGGTCTTACAAGCATTCCGTTTTTATTTAAAAGATTCATATCCGTCCGCCTCAACATTTTTATTAAACGCTTCAATTACCTGACTTATCGGAAGGCGCGCAGGGCACACTGCATTGCATAATCCGCATAAAGAACAAAGTTTTGCCGAATCCGCATAAGGTTTTTCCGCAATTATCTCTCCCTTTATGTGCCTGTAAAGAATATCGGGAGATAATGAGCGAGGACATTCTCTGCGGCAGTTTCCGCATCTTATGCATATCGATTTTAACGGATGCGGCGTCCTCTTTGCCGGTAAAAACGCAACCGACTTTACATATTTCGTAACGGGAACATCAAGATTTTGTACGCTAACTCCGGAAACTATTCCGTTTACGATAATTGCGCCGGGTTCTTTTATAAAACCTCCGCATTGTTCCGCAAGTTCTTTTAACGTAATTCCCGTTTGGACTTTTATAATACCGGAAGCGTGCAGACATTCTCCGGATATATGTATATATCTGTCGGTTAAAGGCATTCCGAAGCAAAGCGTCCTGTAAACATCGTACATTGTAGAAGAATCGGTGAACAAATCTCCGTAATTTATATCCCGAACCCGTTCGTTTGCGCCGGAGATTTTTTTTACGGCTCTGCAGATTTCTTTTTTGAAACCTGCCGGATAATATTTTGAATCGACGGGGAAAAAACTTGCCTTTCTGCAAAAGTTAAAATCGTCCGCCTTTTCGCCGAAGTCTTTACTTTTTACGAAAACGATTTCGTCCGCATCGATAGCCCGCGCACACAAATCCGCCCCCGCACAAACTTCCTTAAAAAAGAACGATGAAATAAGGGAATCGGTTAATCTTGACGGATCTTCATCAAAAAGCCGGACGACTAGAAGTCTGTTTTTACGCAAAGAATGTTTTTTCAATTCAAAAGCGAGCGGAACGGGTTTATCCGCAATGAAAGTGTTTATTATTCCTTTTTCGTCGATTTCGGAAACCAGCATATTAGGTGAAAATGCGGAAAAATCTTTTGCTTTGATTTTTTTTCCCGTAAACTTAAATTTTCCTTCAAATTTTAGCTTTACGGCAGGAGAAACACGTCCGTCGGGGCAGGTGCATTCAACAATATCTTCAACCGTTCCCGGAAGCGGAGCGTATATCATAGACCGTCCCGGCTGCAATCCTCCCGAAGCAGCTATAAGCTGCCCCTCGCCTATTTTATCGCCGGGATTTACGATGATGCTGCAATCGTTCAATTTATCCTGCAATGCCGGTATTGTCAGCGTAGCGGGAATAAATCCGTTCACAGTCTTTTTATAAGCCTTTTTCTTTAATATATAAAAACCTGAAAAAACAGTCATTCTACCTAAAGTCCTGCAAAACTATTTTCTTCGCCGCATAAAGGCTGTTTTCCAGCTGAAATAATAAAAAAGCGGAACAGCTGCTGCGAGCGCGAGCGTTATTATAATAAAAACCGTTACGGTTTGAGAAGACGAACGGGCATATCCTAAAGATAAAGTTTTTTGCCGCTTGAGTAATTTTTCTACAGCAGGAAAACTAAGCGCGTCGATTTCATTGATTGCATTTTTTTTAAAGTCCGAATCGAATACGATAACATTCTCCTTTTCGGAAATTATTCCGCCCGAAGTCTCATATCCCGGAAATACTATTTTGCTTCCGTATACGGGCTTTTTACCGAAAGCGGGAGAATGCACGGAAATGTACGGATAGGTTAGAGTTTCCCATTTCCATTCGACAAAATCCTGCATATCAGGAAATTTTCCGCCGGTGCCTCTTGCTGCCGGGAGCAACAAGAGTGAAGAATCTTCATCGCCGATTCCGCTGCTTTTAAAAGACATAAGCGCGGATAAAACCAGTAAAAAGCAAATTATAAAACCGGCTAAAATTCCCGTTCCGGCTTTTTTCGTATTGATTTTGATTATCCGCGCTCCGAGAATCTTTACGGGACGAAAAGAATATTTAGATTCTCTTGCGGAATCCAACATCATATAAAGATACAAAACGCATGATTGAGACAAGGCTGCAAGCAGAAAAAAAATAAATCCTCTTAAACCGGAAGAAAAAGCTGCAATGAACGAAAAAGCGTATAAAAACGTTACGGCGGCGTTTTTTGCAAGTGTTTTAAATGCTTTGCGTCTGCCCCAAAGTCTTAAACCTAAAAATACGGAGCAAAGAATGAGACTTACGGCAGCTGCAGAAGAATAAAACGGGAACATAAATACATAAAACATGGGAATCGATGCGGATAGCGTCAACAAAAATCCGTGCTCCGAGAAAAACGCAAGCACCAAAAGAAGAACGAGACAAGATATGGGGCATATCCACGGATAGGATGAATTATCGTTAAGCGCGGCTTTTATATCGTTTTCCCTATTTAAAATATTCAACGCGGAATCAAGATTTCTTTTGTACTTGTCGGGAACGTAATAAATTTCAAATCTTCCGCTTTTGTCAAAGAAAAAATTATTTCTCTCGTTAAGATAAGCGGATTTTTCCGCGCCCGACAAAGCGAGAGAAATTTCGGGAGAAGCCGCAGACAGTTCCAGAGGCACAAATTGATTTTCCATGCATATAAAACCTTTACAGCCTTGTTGACTGAGCACGCTTTGTATATTTTTCGTATCGGAGCCGAGAGGAACGAACATAACGCTGTAACCGTCCCATAATTTTGCCGACGGAATTACTCGAAATATAAGCATGGAGAAAATCGAAACGGCGATTATCGTCAAAGGAGCGGCTATCCGCTTTATGAAGTTCATAAGTTTTTTAATGCTTCCGAAAAATCAAAACAGAGAAAAGGCAAGTCCGGTAAAAAATCCTAGCAGACAGCCGACGGTAACTTCAATAGGCGTATGTCCGCGGACTTCTTTTATCGGAGAATATTTTACGATTTCTTTGCTGTTTAGATCTCTCCCCAGTTCATTTATTTTCTTTGCTTGAACGCCGCTTGAACGTCTGACTCCGACCGCATCCCTTATCGTTACCATACAAAAACAGAACGCAAGTATGAATATATCGGAATTGATTCCGTGCCGTACGCCTATGGTAGTACATAAAGCCGTAACCATAGCGGAATGACTTGACGGCAGCCCCCCTGTTTTCCAAAGGAGATTTTCTATCAGTTCGTAGATGCTGTGAATTCTACCGTAAAGCACATTTATTACGGTTTTTATAAATTGAGCGCAAAACCAGCTCGAAATACAGGCTAATAGAACGGGACTTGTAAGAAAAAGTTTAATTTGCCCTGCAGCGGAGTTCAACATGAGCGCATTTTATCATCAGACGGTGATTTTTACTAGTATGCGTGTTGAATACTCACGGAAAGTATTCCGAAAGAAAATTGCATTCGTTGATTGCGCGAAAATCTTGCTTAAAGGCGCGGATCGGTAGGTTCGCTCTCCAGTGCAAGAACAGCACATACGCTTTCGTGGATGCGCCTAAGCGGCTCTTTTTTTACGAATCGTTCGAGTGCTTCTATTCCCAATGCAAATTCCTGTAAGGCAAGACTACGCTTTTTTGCAAGTCCGCGTTTTTTGAGCCGTATAAGATTTTCCGGCGCGCAATATTCCGGTCCGTAAATAATGCGTAAATATTCTTTTCCGCGGCATTTAACTGCAGGCTGCAAAAGCTCGCCGATTTTACCGTAAGCGGTAAAATCATAAGGTTTTACGACCATACCCTCGCCGCCTTTGTCCGTCAAGTCAAGCCAGTAGTTTACCGCATCGTTTATTTGTTCTTCACTTTTCAAATCGACGATTTTATACGGAGTCATTTTAAAAAGTTTAGTATCCGCACGGCAAATTTCTTCTATTTGCTCTATATGCCATCGATGATTTTTATCGGCATGGACGGCACCCTCAGTCGCCAAAATATGAAACGGCGCAAGTTTGTAATCATCTATGCTTGTAACTTTCCAACAATAAGCACGGTATGCTGAAACGAACTTTTTTGCAGCCTGATTTTTCTCCGTAAACGTATTAAGAAGATTTTGTATTCCTTCGATATTGCGCCGTGCGGTCAAGCGTAAAACCGTTTCCGCTTCAGAAAGCGCATTAAGTGCGGCGGAACCGGTTGCCGCATATTGACTTTGAATCAAACTTTGCGCTTTTGCCGACCACGGCATGAGTTCCGCATCAATACATACCCAGTCGGTATGATGTTTTTCCCAAAAGCCCGAACGAGTTAATGCCGCGCGAACTTTTTCCAAAAACGCTTTTTCAGTTTCGGAATCGTTAAAAAAGTTTCGGCCCGCTCTGGTATAACATATACCCAAGCCCTCTCCGTCGACGCCGAATCTTTGTGCCGCACTTTGTTCGTCTTTGCAAATAATCAATACCGCACGAGAACCCATGTGTTTTTCTTCGCAGATTATCGATTGTACGCCGCGGCTTTTATAATATTCGATTGCTTCTGCGGGGTGCTCCAAAAATCCGTCGAGCGGGCTTGTTTTACATGGCGACATTGTCGGCGGAAGATAAATTAGCCACTTGGGATTAACCGCAAAACGGCTTACAGCTTCCAGCGCGGCAATTGAATTCTCTTCTTGAATCAAAATATTGTTTTTAAGTCTCGTTTGAACGATACGCCGTCCGGTAATATCTTCTATGTCGGGAATATCATCTTGATTTCGATACGGCATTAAGCTGCCGGTATTTCCGTATTTTAAGGATTCTTTAACGGATGGATTTACAGCTCCGTTTTCCGTATCGGCAGCGGATAGTTGCAATTCCGAAGGCGTTTCAAGCGGCTTAACCGGTTCGCAATACGTTTCCTTAGCTTTTACGGAAACGATTTCTTCTTCGGGATATCGCAATGCTGTAAGGGAGCCGCCGAAAACACATCCCGTATCTATGTTGATTGTGTTATTAAACCATTGAGCCGACAAAACGGGCGTATGACCGTAAACGACTTTTGTCAGTCCCCTATATTCCGCCGCCCAGTTGCACCTTACAGGTAAACCGAATTCATCCGTTTCTCCGGTAGTCTCCCCGTACAAACAGAATGCCCGTACCGCTCCGGAACCACGTCCCTGCATTTCTTCTTTAATTCCCGCATGAGCAACTGCAAGTTTTCCGGAATCCAAGACGTAATGACTGATTAAACCGTGTAAAAATTCTTTTACATCGTTTTTAAATGTCTCGGATTCTTTTTCAAGCTGCTGCAGAGTCTCCGCCAAACCGTGTTTTTCCGATACGTCTTTTCCCGTAAGCTTTTTGTACAGCTTCATATCATGATTACCGGGAACGCAAAGCGCAGTTCCGCTTTTTACCGCACTCATAACCAGCTTTAAGACAGCCGGAGAGTCGGTTCCTCTATCAATCAAATCACCTAAAAAAACAAGCGTACGGTTTTCAAGATGACTGACTTTAAGCCCGTAGTTTGTTCCGTTATCCGCCGTCCGCTCTACCGTATAATTGAGTTTTTGCAAAAGCTCAATCAATTCTTCGTAGCAGCCGTGTATATCACCGATAATATCGAACGGACCGTGCAATTCCGTTTTATCGTTGTAGAGCTTTTCCCTCACAATCGATGTAACGGAATTTACTTCATCTTCCGACTTAAGAATGTAAAGTTTTACAAAACCTTCTTTTTGCAGACTTCTTAAGGAACGCTTTAATTCTTGCAGCTGCCGTCTTATTACATGAGACGGCAGTGTTCTATCCGTTCTCATTTTATTTCGGCTTTCACAGACTTCCGGAGGCATATCAAAAACGATTGCAACGGGCAAAATATGAAACGTGCGCGCAATGGAAAGCAGCCGTTTACGCGCATCGGCTTGAATGTTTGTCGCATCGGCAACGGTAAGCAATCCGTTTTTAAGGCGCATGGAAATGATAAAATGGAACAGCTCAAAAGCATCTTTTGATGCCGCCTGATTGTTTTCGTCGTTGGAAACAACTCCCCTGCAAGAATCGGAGGAAACCGTTTCATATTGAGAAAAATGTTTTTTTGCAAAACTGCTTTTACCGGAGCCGGATGCTCCTACAAGCAAAACCAGTGCCGATTTAGGTATATCAATTTCCATACGTAAATACCGCCATTTGCGACGGAGCTCCTATATTTTCTTCACATTCACCTACGGGGAAAAATGAGACCGTATAATTATTTTCGCGAGCAACTCTTTCAGCCCATTTTTCAAATTCCACGCGAGTCCATTCAAAACGGTGATCGCTGTGCCGCAGCTTTCCCTCGGGCAGATTTTCATAGCGTATATTATATTCTCTGTTGGGAGTCGTAAGAACGACAGTCTTAGGTCTTGCGTATGTAAAAACGGATTTTTCCAATGCGGGCAATCTATTAGGTTCAAGATGTTCTATAACTTCAACAAGGGCTGCGGCATCAAATCCGCCGAAACGCTTATCCCGATAACTAATAGAACTCTGGAACAGCGAAAGCCGTTGTCGCTGTTTTTCGGACATTTCGTCCACGCGGAGACGGTCTTTGCATTTTGTCAGCTCCGAATAAGAAACATCCGTGCCTGCAATGCGGCTAAATTGCTTTTCCTTTAAGAGAATTTTAAGTAATTTGCCCTCGCCGCAGCCCAAATCTATAACGCTTTCAGCCCCGCTTTCACGCAGCTTTTCGGCGGCAAGCTTCAATCGGACATCATGAAGTTTATCTTTCTTCTCTTTTTGTGCGGGAGTTTCATCGGTTTCTTCTGCAGCGATTTCTTCATGCTCTTCCAATACTTCAAAGGCTGAACGCATAAGCGATTTTAAATTGATTAAATATCGGGAAACGATAATTTCTCTTTCCGGATGCGTTTCCAGCCAGCCCTTCCCTTTTGCAAGTAATTTATCGACTTCATCCTGTGTAATAAAATAATGCTTTTCGTTATCCGAAACGGGAATTAAAACGAACAAATGGGAAAGCAATTCTTTTAATGTCAGCGTATTTTTGAGTGTGAGGGTAAAATATTTACCGTATCCCCATTCGGAAAAATGCTCGTCTAGCAAATGCCGTTCCGCTTGGACGGTATATCCCAACGGTTCGAAAAGCCGTTTAATAAGTCTTTCTCCTCCGTTAGGAGCAGGCAAAACGGAAATCTTTGCGGTCAGATTAAGCACTTCGTCGACAAACTCGGGATGTTCTTTGCAGTTTCCGTTCACGGCACTTGAGAACGCTTTTGAAATTGCCGTACTCATAAAAGAAGATGCCGCATAGGGACGGTCGTTTACATATTGACCAAGTAAAAAATCTTTTCCCGCAAAATTCTTTGCACTGCGCACCATGCCGATGGGATCTATTTCCAAAAGAAGGCATACGGAAACTTTTTGATTTTCGTATTCGGGATAGAAAATGTGCGCTTTGCCGACCGCCAATTCTATCGTCTGCAATTTATCGGGATGTTTATGCAGCAAAAAGCTTAAAGCTTCCGCATTATTTCCCTCTGCCGTTATTGTCAATAGCATATACGCTCCGTGAACGGATAAATAGCTGCATGAAAATCCGTTAATTTTTCTGCAACCCGTTTAAGCAACGGCACCGTCTCAAAAGTTTATTAGGCTTAATTTCGAGTTTTACAAACTCAAAGCTTCCATTCTAAGGCAAGCCTTAAACCTTTTTTTCACAAGGGAGTGGCGGACAGTTAAATTGCTTTTACGGAGTTAGCTTATTTTCTGTCC
>CAUUVZ010000080.1:0-9145 GCA_963548875.1 uncultured Treponema sp.
TTTTTTATCGAGAACAGAGGGAAAATAAACCTTTCTCCTTTAGCCTTTGCTTAAATTTGACAGCTTTTAAGTTAGGTATTTTTTATCGGGTTTTGTTTAGGCATAATTTCATCCGGGTGTCAAAAGGATAAAGCTCTAAATCTTACCGTATGTCCGGCAAGTTCGTATCAAACTCGTGAGAAACATTTTAATTCACAATAGTGTACTCAAAACTCATCCGTAGTTTCAAATGTCATTTTCCGTTCTGTCATGGGATGCGCGAACTCCAGTGTTTTCGCATGTAGCATTAGCCGCTCTCCTGCGGTACGTGTTCCGTAAAGACTGTCGCCGATTATCGGGATACCAAAGCCGTGTTTGTCCGCACTTGCAAGACGTAATTGGTGTGTGCGACCTGTAAGCGGAGTAAACAGAAGTCTTGTAACGCATCGGCTCGTACCTTCGGGAGAGACGTACATTTCTTCTCCGAGATTTTGCCATTCGGTAACGGCTTTTTTTCCGTTTATTTCGTCCCAAATCTGATGCGGACGGTTTTCAATGTCAAGGCGGAAATATAATTCCATTCTGCCGGATTTTTCGGAAATCTTTCCGTCGAGTAAAGCCGTGTATGTTTTTTTGACCAAACCTTGTTCAAACTGCCGTGAAAGCCGTCGATGTGCTTCGGTGTTGAATGCAAGAACCATCAGTCCGGAAGTTTCCATATCCAATCGGTGTACGGCAGGCTGCGCTATGCAAGTCGGAAATAATCGGCGCACTCGGTTTACAATGCAGTCTTGTTTGTCTTCACCTCGTCCGGGCACGGAAAGTAGCCCTGCCGGCTTGTTTACAACTATGATGCTCTCGTCCCGGTAAATTACGGAAAGTCCCAGCATGGCAGGAAGAATGAGGGCGCAGCGTTCGTTGCACGGCGGATATGATTTTCCGCATATTTTGTTCACGGTATTTCCGCCGTAAAAAACTTCCGCCATACTCACAATCGTCAATTTATGCGAAAAAGCGTAGTGCAGGAGTTTCGGAGCCGAGCAGTCTCCGGTTCCCGTCGGCGGGAGTTTTTGGGGACATATTGAATTGAGACTACGCATTTTTCCGTCCGAGCAGCAAAACGAATACAGCGCATAGACTTTTTTAAGCGACTCCGTTGTAAGATGTTTTCGGCACATTACGAGCTGTGTCTCTTCTTCCGACGGATTTTCGAATCGTCCATCGGAGCGTTTGCGCAAAGCTTTCAGCCGTTTTATCTCCGCCGTTAAACGATGGATTTCCAAGTTGTTTGCTTTAATTGCGGCGTTTATATCGTCAAAGCCTACAATCGGCGAAACATACACCGACTCCGGATCGTGTAATCCGTGCGCGGGGCGCAATTCTCTTCTAATTCCCGAAACCGTTTTTAGAATTGTACGTTTTCCGTTTTTATCAAGGCAAATTGCCGCGCCGAGCATAAGTCCCTGTCCTGCCCGTTCCTCACTTGAACAAGTCAGTTCCCGCAATTCAAGAATTCCGTCTTCAAGTTGCGAAATCATATCGCCGCATACGGCAAGAGCTTCGTCTTCAGGGAACGGCGGAAACATGATTATAGATTTCTGACTTCAACCGTTCCGTCAGCTTTAGCGATAAAAACGGAGGGTTTGTTTTTTGTAAAAAAGCCGTTTTCCACAACACCGGTGATGCGGTTTACGGATTCTTCCGTTTCGGCGGGATTAACCGGCGTTTTCCAGAGGCAATCTACAATCCAGTTGCCGTTATCGGTTATGACCGGACCGCATTTACGAACACCCTCACGGAGCGTAACCGAAGCACCTATTTCTTGGAGTGCGGTTTTTACGGGAGTAAATGCATCCCCGATTATTTCTACGGGAAGAGCGAATCGTGTTCCCATATCGGAAACCGCCTTTGAAGCGTCGGCAACAATGATAAGATGAGCTGCATTGTATTCGACGATTTTTTCACGAAGCAGAGCAGCTCCTCCGCCTTTAATCAAATTGCATTCGGAATCTATTTCATCCGCCCCGTCAATCGCAAGTTCCAGCCGTCCGCCTATAGCTCGATCATTGAGAGTGTATACGTCAATTCCCCAGTCTGCACAAGCGTTTTGAGTCTGAAAGCTGGTAACTACGGCTTTTATGCCGGTCAACTTTCCGTCCGCAATATATTCGCTCAAGCGTTTTACCGCAGGAATTGCAGTAGATCCGGTTCCTAGTCCGATTTTCATTCCGCTGTGAATGAGTCCTTTTTCTACAAGCGTATCTACGGCATACGTTGCGGCAAGCGTTTTTTGTTCAGTTTGATTCAGTGTCTTCATAATCTGCTCCGGTAAAATACTTAAATTGACGATAGGCTTGGTACTTCAACATTGCGTAGCCGTTGGTAACCTTGCATCCTGCAGCGCGCGCAACCGACATGACCGGTGTTTCTTCCGGAACGTAAACTATATCAAATAAGTGTTCGCTGCCTTTAAATTTATAAAACCAAATCGGATTCGTTTCTTTTGTCGAAACTCCGTCGGAATTCATCCCTACATTTGTAGTTTGAATGATAATATCGGAATAACGTTCAAGCAAATCCAGATTTTCACCGGAAAGCACCGCATAATCGAAACCGAAGCGGTCTGCAAGTAATTTTGCGCGCGGTAAAGACCGGTTGAAGATACAAGCTCGCCCGCCTAGTTTTTTTACGGTATAAGCAACCGCGTGTGCAGCTCCTCCCGCGCCGATTATTGCAACCCGGCGGCGGTGCAGCTTTTTTATTCCCAAAAATTCAAGCAACGCGCGCTCAAATCCGTATGCATCCGTATTAAGTCCAAGCCAAGTTTTATCGATAAGACGAACAAGCGTATTACACGCGCCTATGTCGCCGACTTCCGGATCCACTTCGTCCGCTCCGCTTATCGCATCCCCTTTATACGGGATTGTAACCGCCATTCCGTCAAGTCCCAGCGTTTCGGCAAATTCCATAGATTCTTCAAATGACGTGGAAACGAGAGGAATAAAAACGCGGTTCATATTATGTTCACGGTAACCGGCATTATGGATGAGCGGACTTGAAGAAACTTTTAGCGGATAACCCGTTACCGCACAAATACCCGTTTCATCGGAAAGATTTCTGAATCGATACATTTCATTCAAAGTTTTGGGGTCTATGTGTCCTATGACTTCCGTGTTGTCCGATGTTTCAATCGGAGATGTGTAAGTCATATATGAATTGAGTTTATACGAAAGAATTCTCGACGGAAATCCCAAAGGTCCCATTACGCATATTATGTGTTCAAAATCTTTTATCTCCGATGCTTCTTTAAATGTTTGCGTTACGTCGGAAAGCGTTTTAGGCATAAAAGCGATTTTGGGGATTTCAAAAGACGTTTTGCGGAGTTTTTCAAACCGCTCACGGATATTTTTAACGGGATTTTCAAAATCGTGAAAACTTCTGATAATTTTTACACCGAACGCAAGAGCTGCGTCTTCCATGCTCGGAACATGAAAATATTCTTCAAAATCGACATAGGCGAAATTTTTTGCAGGATTTTGATCCGCAAACGCAAGTGCCCGCCCGAATAAAGCCGTTCTGGAAAATTCGGTGCCGTCAAATTTTCCGCCGTCAACTTCTCGCCTGATTGTCAGTATGCATGGAACATTTATCATCGCCGGAAAACGGCGCGCATAAAGCTGTTCGTCTTCCGTAAGATAATCGACGCGTAATTCCGCCGCATCTATATAGCGGTTGTATTTTTGCACCAATTCAACGTTTTCCTGCAGCGTTTTTCCCGTCAACGTGAGGCATATAAGAGGTTTGTTTATCGTATCTTTCATATCACCGTTTTAACTTGCAAAATCAGCGTACAGTCATCTTTTTGACTTCTTTATCTACGACAAAGAGTGTGAGCGTTGTTTCTTTAGGAACTGCGTAAGGTAAGGTCAGGCTTCCGCCCGTATGCAAAAAGTTTACAAGTGTGTAAATATTTCCGTCCGAGCCTGCGGCTTCAAGTTTCATCGGTACGGGATAAGGATAGTCTGCAAGTTCTGCGGAAAATATTCCGTAAACCGTACCGTCCGTCGATGCCTCCGGGAAAGCCATTTCCAAATTTACGTGAGAATAATTCGGAATAAACTCCTTATCGAATTTTTGTTGATTTGTAACGGTTCCTGCAGCTTCCCCGTTCTGCGCTATGTGAGAGCTGAAATCGAATATGAGCCGGCTCTGTGCAACGGTTCGTAAAACATCATTTACGGAATTTCCTATCATATCGGGTACTCTGGTATTTTCGAATGAAGGACCTCTGCTCACAATCAGAGAAAGAGTTATCGGTTCGGAAATGTTTGTATTTGCCGGCGGATCTTGGGCGATAATCGTCCCCGCCGGAGAAGAATCCGCCTTGTACTGCGGCTCCGCAAGGATAATCAAAGGATGCGCAGTTCCTGCGAACAGTGTTTGAAGTTTCATTTTGACTTCGTCAAGATTCATGCCTACATAAGATTCTACATGATCTATAATAATGCCTCTGCTTACTACAAGAGAGACTCTGCTGTAACCCTTTACGATCGAACCCGCTCCGGGAGTCTGGTCAAGTATCGTTCCTTCGTCTCCGGGCGTTTCCGAATACCGTCTCGTAATTTTGGGATACAGCTCTTTTTCCTGCATTTCGATTAGAGCGTCGGCAAGCTGTTTTCCGCGCACTTCGGGAACAAGTACTTCTTCCGCGCCGCGTATCGTAACGAAGAATACCGCAAGTGCAAAAAACATCATTACAAAAATCGCGGAAATAACCGTTATTGCAAGAGCGTTTCCGCCCGATTGCAGTTTTTCAAATGCGGAGTGCATATCTGCGCGCATGACTTTTTTGTTTGTTATCTGATTTGCAAAATCCTTAGACTTTTCTTTAATAATGTTTACATCCATAGTGTACACAAGATAGCATTTTTTTGCCGGATATTCTAGGGAAACGGGAATTCTCAAAACTTATGCGAGTTTTTTTGCATTTGTCTTTGTATTTTCCGTTTTAAGCGCGGTGCGGGAATAAAAAGTCTTAGGTTTAATTTCGAGTTTTATAAACTCAAGAAATCATTCTTCTACGGCAAGCCTTAAGCCTTTTTTTTCAAGGGAGTGGCGGACGGAAGAATGGGATTTGAAAGACATAACGGATACTTTTACGCAATTTTGC
Organism: uncultured Treponema sp.; assembly: GCA_963548875.1. GTDB lineage: Bacteria > Spirochaetota > Spirochaetia > Treponematales > Treponemataceae > Treponema_D. Next base: position 5,150 of record CAUUVZ010000080.1, read on the forward strand.
TATGCAAAATTGCAGCGTACCGGCGGCGGTAAAACGGATTTTACTCACTTTAACTTCTCTCCCGCCGCCTCAAGTTTTCCCGCAGGCAAACTTGTATAGAAACGTTTTCAAATCCCATTTACCCGTCCGCCGCATGAATGCGTTAAAATCCGCAGATTTGAACAAAGCTGTAAAAATCTTTATACTGCGTCCATGTTCTTATTTATGATTGTACTGCTTCCGGTTTTTGCATTACTTTATTGCATTAGAAGCAAAGACGCTGCCGTGCGCATCGTAATTATTGCAGGTTTTCTTACGGGAATCGTTGTAACGATGATTAAGGCGGGTTTTTCCTTTATGCACCGAATAGCACCTTATTCGTTTTTTTTGAATTTTTCGTATTTATCCCTAACGCAATATATACTTCCTGCAGCCCTTTTGTTTACGGCTTACTTTTTTATCGCAAAAGACAAAACGGATTTTAAAATAAAATCGTTTTTTCCGCTTTGTACGGCTTTTTATTCGGTTTATATGCCGTACTGCATAATAGCTTCCGTACATACGTTTTATTTCTTTAGTCTTTTTGCCAAACCCGTGCTTTTATTGTCCATGCTGATTATTTGCTCCGACATAATCGTATATATCCGCAAAGAAATCTGCGCACATTCAAAAGCAAAAGCCGTACTTTACTCCGTAATGCTTGCCGGAGCCGCCGTAATTCCGCCGAGTCTCGAAACTTTCTGGATGCTTAAATTTTTTACACCGGCGGTTTATATTCTGTCCGGGCTGTATGCACTGCTTGCACTGATATTATTCGGTTTTGCGTTACGCCGAGAGTCTTCATTCTTACTTTAATTGCTTTAAGGTTTTATATGCACAACGAAATTCTTCTTATTTTATCGCTTATTATTTCTTTTTCTTCGCTTTTGATTTTTCACCGTTTTTTCGGCAAAAGCGGAATTTATGTATGGATCGCACTTTGCGCCGTTCTTGCAAATATAGAAGTTACGGTTCTCGTTCATGCCTTCGGAATGGATCAGACGCTCGGAAATATGCTTTTTGCCTCCAGTTTCCTTGCAACCGATATGCTAAGCGAATTTTACGGAAAAAAGGACGCAAACAAGGGTGTTTGGATCGGTATTTCGACGACGGCTTTATTTATAGTGTTCTCATCCATGTGGGTACGCTATATTCCGGCAGCGAGCGATATATCGATGCCCTCGATAAAACAATTATTCTCCAATACTCCGAGAATTCTTACGGCAAGCCTTGCAGCGTATACGATTTCCGAGCTTTTAGATGTCCGCCTCTATCACGCATGGTGGAATTTAACGGAACGAATAACCGGAGGAAAAAATAAAATGTTATGGCTGCGGAACAATTTTTCCACACTCATTTCACAAGCAATAAATATCGTGATTTTCAACTTCGGGGCATTTACGGGCATATATCCTCTAAAAGAACTCATTTCGCTTACGCTCTCTTGTTACGTCATTTACATTGCAACAAGCATACTGGATACGCCGTTCTTGTATATTGCAAGAAGACTTTTTTCGGGAGCAAAAGCAAATAACAAACAAATGTAGAAACCCGGCTAAAATATCGGTATCATAAAATCATGAACAAAAAAAACATACCGGACATTCTTGATTATCTGAACTGGCGCGGAGATTTGACTTTTGAAGAATCCGCATTCAACGATATTGATGCCGTCATATTATGTCAGATTTTATATTTGAATTTTGACGGCATTTTTAAAAATTCCGGCTTTAAGGATTTTATAAAAATATCCGAACTTGCAGAACGTTTTATCAATGCAAAAGATTTTAAAACCCGCTCAAACACCGGAGTCCTCATAAACAAGCAAACCGTAGACCTTTTAAAATACGCCGGCAAAAGCAGAAGATTTTCCGACATAAAAGCTGCAGGTTATATTTCCGTGCTGGATTTAAGCATGGAAGAGCAATTTTCAGCCGTAACTTATATTATCAAAAATAAAATGAATTTTGTTGCTTACAGAGGCACGGACGACAACATCGTAGGCTGGAAAGAAGACTTTAATCTTGCGATACACGATATCGTCCCGTCTCAAAAAGACGCGCAAGAGTATTTGAAAACTGCGGCACAGACTTTGCGCGGATTTTTTTATGTGGGGGGACACTCAAAAGGCGGGAATCTTGCAGTTTATGCGTCAGCTACTTCCCCATCGGGAATTCAAAAGAGAATACGAACGATATACAATTTTGACGGACCCGGCTTCACCGAAGAAAAAATAAATTCTCCGCAGTTTAAAGCGATAATTCCGAAAGTTTTGTCTTTTCATCCCCAGCTATCAATCGTAGGAATGCTGTTTAATAGGGCAGGCAAATGCCTTATCGTAAAGAGCTTTGAAACGGGAATAATGCAGCATGATATGTTTTCATGGGCTCTTATGGGGAAAAATTTTTCTATGCTGGATAAATTCGAAAAAGAAAGCGAATTTTTTAATTCTACGGTCAATACATGGATAAACGGACTGGACATTGAAAAGCGCAAGTTGTTTATAGACACGGTATTCGACATAATCGATGCGACAAACGCGAGAACCAACACCGAGCTTGAAAAAAATATTCCGGAAAACTCAATACGCATAATTTCCGCCGTCCGCAAACTGGATCCCGACGTGCGCGAAGCCGTAAAAAGTACGATTTTTGAGCTTTTCAACGTGATCAATCAAAAATTGCCGGAGATTTTATCCGAAATAAAACAAAATTTTCCCCTAAAATTATAGCGTTTGAATAAAAAAATGACATATTGCAAGCTGCGTCCGGCTTTGCTCGGCAAGTGCAGCCTGTACAAAAATCAGCATTTTCGAATCGTGTCTCTACGGAGCGGCCGAAAAAGATTCTGCAAAACTCTTCAAACCAAATACCGAGTTTCTATGATTTTATAAATATTGCATACAACTTGCCTAAAAAATTAAAATGTATGAACAAACTGGGATTCCAAAGGGCGGCGGACGGGTAAATGGGATTTGAAAGATATTGCTATACAAGTTTTCCATTTGGAAAACTTGAGGCGGCGGCAGAGAAGTTAAAGTGAGTAAAATCCGTTTTTACCGCCGCCGGTTCGCTGCAATTTTGCATAACGCAAAATTGCATAAAAGTATCCGCTGGTTTCCTCAATTGTGAAAGGTTTAAGGCTTGCCTTAGAAAAATATTTGCTTTGAGTTTATAAAACTCGAAATTCAATGATAATAACTCATTAGTGTTAAGAGCGCGGAACACAATGCTTTAAAATCGATTTCCGTGCAATCTTGTATTTCGCCTTTAAATCCGCGTTATTCTGTAGTATTATATTCTCAATTACTATTACTATTTACAGGAGATTTCTATGAAAGAACTTAAATTTTTTTCCTGCGGAGAGTGCGGCGAAGTCATGCTGGTTTTAAAAAACGGCTGCGATTCCAATACTTGCTGCGGCTCCGACATGAAAGAGCTTAAAGCAAATACGACCGATGCCGCACAGGAAAAGCACGTACCCGTCATATCACTTAGCGGAGACAAAGTGAATGTAAAAGTCGGCTCGGTAGCCCATCCTATGGAAGAAGTTCATTATATCGAGTGGATTTTAATCGAAACCGATAAAGGTATTCAAAAGAAAGATTTGGCCCCCGGAGAAGCACCGGAAGCGTCGTTTGCGCTGTGCGGTGAAAAGCTGATTGCAGCGTATGCCTACTGCAACAAACACGGACTTTGGAAAGCCGAAGCATAAAAATCTTATAGGTCTGTCGAGTTAATTTATTTTATAAATACTACATACAACTTACCTAAAAGATTATAATGCAGGGATAAATCGGGATTCCAAAGAGCTGCGGACGGGTAAATTGGATATAAACAGTATAACCGGTTCTCCGTCAGCTGCGAGGTATGACCGGTTTGAACAAGTTTGCGTTTATCAAACTTGAAGCGGACGGTAAACTTGTTGTGTCCTTCACGTCCCATTCTTCCGTCCGCCACTCCCTTGAATATTTGCTTT
>CAUUVZ010000081.1:0-8992 GCA_963548875.1 uncultured Treponema sp.
CGTTCAGCACGCTTGCAATGTCGCCGTCTATGCATATCGAGCGCTCGCGGATTTCGTCGGGACAGAGCGCTTCGCCGTAATTGATGCACGCGTAAACCGAACGCGGGTTGTCGGCGCACATGCGCCAAAACGGGTATTTGATAATGCCGGGCGTATTCGAGCCGACGCCCAATTCCAAAAAGAGGATGTTTTCGTTTTTATGCGATGCGAGAAAGTTGCCGTACCGTTCGGAAGCTCGGCGCCACCCCTCGTCTTCCACGAATGTTGAATCGCTTCGAAGATTCATCGACATCGGTTTTCCGCAGCGCGGACAGTACGGAATCAAATCGGACGGAATGCGCATGTCTTTTTGCGTTTCAACCATTTTGCGGACGGCGTTTTCATTGTCGTAGATCTTGTCGTGGCAGGGAACGGAACACTGCCATAAGCCGTACAAACCCGCCGAACGCCGACTTTTTGTCCGCCGTCCGCTTGATTTCCGACTGTAGTCCGCTTCGATTTTGCCGCTACCTTCCGGCTGATCATGCCTGCGTGCAGTCCGATGTGCAGCGACATAAACAAAAAATACCAGTGGCTTGCAAGCATGTGCGCCTTCCGTGCAAAATTGGCGCCGCCGCTGATTCCCAAGAACGCAAAAACGTGCTGCGAAATCATAATGCCGCTTATCATCAAAAAGAGAGCGCACGCAAGAATTCCGCAGTTTACGACCGCCTGCATGATTCTGAACGGACGGTATGCGCCTTTTGCAAGCGATGCGTACCAGCGGCGGTTCAGTGCGACATGAACGCCCCACAACACGAAAAGCGCCGCGCCCAAAACCTCGTGTACGCCCGTCTACGTGAAAAAATAATTTCCGCCCATCAACACGAGCGAAAAAAATAGTCATTTCGCTTTCTTTGCTTTTTTATGTCTATACTTATCTTTCCTTATTGCTTTGGTTTCTTTGCGTATGCTCATTTTTTTCTGTGTAAGGTATTCTTTTCGCGCCTCTTTATATTGATCCAAAGATTTTGGTTTACAATTGCTTTTCACAACATCTTTTATACGGATTTTTTGATACTCGGTCGTTTTATACAGCAGAACATACGAAAAATCATTCAACATCCATTGTACAAGCTGCGGATTTGTCGGTTCGGTACCAAACACGTATCGACCGGAATAAAACATCCCATTTATCTGTTTTTGAATGAATGCACACCAAAATTGTCCATCAAAATATACTGTTGTAATTGTAAAGTCGTCCATCTTTACCTCCGGGCATAGAGCACCCTCGGTAAAACCGGACACAACATTGAAGTAACCTACCTTACCGTAGCGGACTTACTAGGACATCTCAGCTCTTCTTTAAAACCAAGTCTGCTCGGAGAAATTCTGAAAGTAAACGCAACTAAAAAGGTTGCGCTTAAGTTCTGCAAAGTATCAGACGTTACTAATATGGAAGCCTGCTTTTACGGCTGTACAAGCCTTAAATCGGGTATTTGCTGCTTTCTATAAAACCAACATACCCATTCTATTCGATTTTATAAATCAAGTTTCATATAAATGGAAGTATCGAGCGGACTGTCGTTATAGCTTTCAATTTCGTAAAATCCGAGTTTTTTGTATAAGCGGATTGCGTTTTGTAAAAACGGGAGCGTATCGAGTACCATGTACGAATATCCGATTTTTCTTGCTTCCGTTATAATCTTTTCGACCAGCGTCTCGCCCAACTTTTTTCCACGCCACTCCGACCGTATATAAAGTCGCTTTATTTCGCAGATTTGATGGTCGATTTTCCGCAATCCTATACAGCCCGCCGATTTTCCGTCGGCAAAAAGTATGTACAGTCTCCCGTCCGGAAGCCCGTATTTGCTTTTTAAGTGAGCGATTTCTTCGTCATAGTTTTGAATATCAAGATATTTTTTGAATTCCGCATCGTTTGCAATGAGCATATCGGTATATTCCGAAAACAACGCACGGACTTCTTCAGGGTAATCGTAAGCGTCTACTATTTTTATATCCAATTATGCCCTCCGTGATTTTATTTTCGGTTATCTGCAAGATATCGATAAAAGTGCGAGTGCTGTTTCTGCATTTCGTCGTGTGTGTTCATTGAGTGGGGTACATAAAAATATATGCAAAAATATTTACACGCATGGGTACAGCCGACATACGGATTGACGGAATACTCTGCGACGGGAAGATTTGATTTTGTAATAACGCCGTGCACTGCAATTCGTTTGACGAGCGGCGCGCTGTTTACCATGTATTCCAGTTCCTGATTTTTTTGATATTGCGGTTCATCAGATGACGCCCGATGTGCCGGTACGCAAACCGTTTGAGAAGCGACATCTGCTGATGATGCTCTTTTAAAAGTTCATCGGGAGAATCGTATACGCCGAAATCCTGATTGATGCCTTCGCTCTGGATATAAGTGTTGTTCCGGTTGAAGCCGGTCACAGGGTTTTTGAAATCTTTTACGCCCACTCCGTATCCGCAAAAAGCGCCTGTACACGTTTTATGCATCGCCTGCAGTTTATCAAGATATTGTGTATCAAGAATCACAGCTTCAAGCTCATACCACCGCTCTTCAAAAAAAACTTCGGTCCAGCTGTGAAAAATATTTTCCGGCGCATTTTTGTACACAAAGCCCGTCATTGCGCCTTTCTGCAGTTTTTTATCGATTGTAAATCCGTGTATCCTGCACGGAATACCGCATGAGCGGAGCAGCGCCATAAACAGAGTCGCCTTAGTGTTGCACTGCCCGTACCCGTCTTTTAAAACTTTAGATGCAGGAATATTGTCGCCGGTGTTATACCCGAAGAGAATGCCGTCCCGCACAAAATTGTATATCGATTTGATGCGCTCAAACGTATCGAGCGTGCGCCAGTTTTTTTCCTGTATCAGCTTTTGAATGCTCCGGTTCGAATAATCCAGCATTTTCGTTTCGCAAAGATATTTATCCATATTGTGTGTCTCCTCCATGTATATAAATTATAAGGGCTTCCGCTCCTTTCTTTTTTCATTTTTACATAATGTTTTACATTGCGTTAGGGATTGGAGGGGTGCGGGAGGATTGCTGCAGCAATCATCCCGCAGTACATTTTTGCGTACTGTTTGTACGCAAAAATACCGCCAGCCCCGCAAAGCCCGACCCGCCTGATAAGGCGGGGAACGCCCTTATTTCCTGTGAATATGAAAATACCGCCGGCGTCTGTTATGCGGTTACACGGTAATTTCAATCCGATTGTCTTCGATTGCGACGATGCAGCTTTCATAGTATCCGTCGCCTGTGGTACGGGGACCGCTTTCAACTTTGAAGCCCGCCTGCCTGAGCTTTTCTGTCAGAGAATCGACCGCCTCTTTGCTCCCGACTGAAAAAGCTATGTGTGCGTATCCCGTGCGTGCCGGAGGTTTTTCGGAATCGAGGACATCGGGCTTTTTCATTATTTCAAGACGGGCGCCTTGATCGAAGCTTATAAAATACGAACGGAATCCCGTCGTTTTATTGTGGTAGCCGGCATTGGCACGTCCGTTAAAATATCCGGTAAAAAAGTCTCTTGCCTTTTCCAGATCATTTACATACATGGCGATGTGTTCGATTTTCATAAATGCCTCCTGATTTCCGGTTTTTAAATTCTGCAAACAGGGATTTGCAATTCAATCCGATTTATTTTATCTCATATCTGAAAACGAATCTATGCAACCGGTAGAAGGCGTACCGGACGTACCGGTCTGTTTGCGGCGTGGGAATTTTGCGGCACCGGACATAAGCCGTATTGAAGAACGAGAACCGCAGATTATATCGAAAATAAAAAAGCCGGCGTTCTCATAGAGACAGCCGGCGACGACGGCACTGTACACGGCGAACGTGTAGCCGATACAACTCGCGTTGTTTATCCAACTATAATGGATAGACCTTTAAAAGTCAAAGATATTTGAATCTCCTTGTCCAAAGCCTTCTGAAAAATTTTGAAGGCTTCGGAATTTAGCAATTTCCATAAATCTGTATAAGATGCCTCATAAATTTTGCCTTTATAGCAGAATTGATAATCCGGATCTTTTATTTTTGTCCCTCCTCCATAATATCTTTTTCCAACAGCAACCAACTCTATTTGTCTTAATCCGCAAAAGAAATGCACCCGACCATTATTCCCAAAATCAAAAGGAAAAGTCCGATTACCACAAAGGAATAAACATAAAATTTTCTTTTCCGCAGTTTTACACAATACCAGGTCATAAGAAAAAGATAATATGCTCCAAGAAAAACTAAAAATATCGGCATGACCAGAGATTTCTCTATGAAAATAAAGGCGAGGATTACAGAGCTGAAAACTAAATTATAAGCTAGGCATACATTTCCCCATTTATTCAAGAATACCATGTTATTTTCAGTGATCTCTTTATTTCGCTTTATTGATTTTCTCCAAATAAAACCATAATAGATAACAAAAGATAAGGAATATAAAAGAATAATGTAATTTATCATAAACTGTTCCTTCCGCAGGTGACCCCATTGTGATGCCCCCTTGCAGATTATTTTTTATTTAACTCGCTTAGGCCTGCGACAGGGGGAAGCGAGGATTCCACAATGGCTTTTGTGAAAGGAGTGACCGCTCCCGTCAAAGTTCCAATCCTATAGGCAACCATTGTAATCCCTGCATGTACCGCAAGCGTCCGAGCTTTCTATCGCGTGTATTGCAAAAATTCTTTCGGCAATTTTTCAATTACATCTTCACTTGAAAAAAGATAGAGGGTTTTATTATTTGTGTTGACTTTCGGCAATTTGGTAATTCGGTTAAAACTTAAATTTATGCATCTAAGCTTTTCTGCATGCTTCGTCAGTTCGTCTACATTCGTTAGATAGCAATTTGTCATGCCCAAATACTCCAAATTTTTCAACTCCCTTAAATTGGGAAGCTGTTTTAATAAGACCCCATCAAGTGAAAGAATTTTCAAGTTTTTGCACCCCTCAAGAAAATTCAAATTGTCAATTGAAATCTCATCCATTATAAATATTTCAAGTTCTTTACAATTGGTGACAAAAGAATAATCTTTTAAAAAATGAGGACCTTTAAATATCATTTTCTTTATCTTGGGATTTTGATTTTCAAATTTCACTTCCGAGACCTTACTTCCATAGCCAATCAGCAATTCTTCGCCCACATCAATGGTTTCCGATAAGTTTTCGGAGATTAAGGTTACCTTTTCGGCAAATACGCTCAGTGCAGTGATAAACAAAAGACCATAAATTATCTTTCTTTTCATTTTTTCTCCTAATCTTTATAGTTTTACCATCGAAAATATGTCAATTCTCATATTTCCGATGATAGTTAGAATTTTTTAATTAAGCGGCACATATACGGAATGATTGACTTGAGACCCATTTATGTTCCAATCTCTTTCCTCAACCGGAGCTATTCCATCGCTATTCCATACATGATATGTATTTCCGCCATTTGAATAATCGTAAAAAAACATATGGTCATACGTTCCTTCGCCGTCATCGGCATAGTATCCGCTATCGTTTTCGGTGTTGCAGGCGTCTATATCGGAAAGCTCATCTTAAAACGGCATTTTAAGGAGCGGTAAAATGGGAGATGATTACGAGATAGTTGAGGCCGGTTTTGTAAAGCCTGTTATGAGCAAAAGTTTGTAAGAAACATCCGCACACAAAAAAACTGCCCCCAAGCCGGAGGTTCCTCCAACTTGAGAGCGGTCGTTTTTAAATGCGGAACGGAAGCCGTGGACAAACCGAATTACCAATTAGCTAATCGATTCCACTTCTTCTTGAGTGAGACCGGTCATCGATACACCGTTGAGCGATGTCCTATTTCGATGACGGTAATAATCAGCTTATCGTCACGGATGCGGCATAAAATGCGGTAATCGCCAACGCGGTACCGCCATAGACCTGAAAGATTTGAAGTAAGTGCTTTACCGCGGGAACGCGGATTATTAAGTGAAGCGATTTCGCTCATATATTTTTTGATTCGGCTTTGTATCGGCTTATCGAGCCGTGAAAACTGTTTGCTCGCCGCCGGAGCGTATTCGACTTGCATTTCAGTTATAGTCCAAGCTCTTTATACAGAACGTCGGCAGGTATTGCAGCTTCCCCGCTTTTTTCAAAGTCATTCCACGCTTTTTCGGCACACACTGCGTCTTCGGCATCTTCCTGCAATTCGGCAAGGTAGCGGCTTAAAGCATTTTCCAAGATGGTATCTTTTGCCGCTCCGGTCATTCGGGCTGCCTGTTCCAATTCTTGATACAGTTTATTTGTCATGGTCATTGTAGGCATAGCATACCTCCCCCTCACAGCTTACCGCACAGGACGTGCGGTTACAGCCGATTGTCTTGCGAGTTTGCGCAGCAAACTCGAGTTAAAGATTGTGCAAGGGCGCACAATCTTTAAACATTATACCACAGTTTAAAGGACTTTAAAAGGGAGCGATGTAAACCGTGCAGGACACACGCGATGTTTTCCGTAAGGAAAACTCGGGTTGGAACCTGTACGCTTCGTACAGGTTTCATACAATGCCGGAAACGCTGTAAGTCCGCCGTATGCCGTTTTTCAAACACTTACGGCAGCGTCAAAAACGGCTTTTTAAAGTCCTTCCATGTCGGGGCATTTTGGTACGCGCTGACCGAGGCGGCGGGCACCTTTAATGTTACGCCGGATAAATTTACGTCCTTAAAAGCTTCGCTTCCCAGTGGCAGTGGGGGAGGTGTTGCCGCCTTGCAGGTAACGCTTTGTAATTTCGTACAGTTCCCGCAGAAATAACCTTCCGTCGTAGTAAGGCTTGCAGGCAGTTCAAGCGTTTTTAGCTCTGCACAGTTGTAAAGGAACAGATATTTCAATTCGGTAACGCCTTCGGGAATCTTAACATCTTCCACCTTGCTGCTGCCGAGGAAGTTACTCCCTATGGAAGTGAGCGATGAAGGAATGCTGACCGTTTGTAAATTCGGGCAATATTGCAAAGCACCGTCTTCTACCGTTGTAAGACCTTCCTGCAAAACAATGGAAGTAAGCTTTTCACTGTAGTAAAAAGAGCTTTCTCCCAGTACCGTAACGGAAGCAGGCACCGTATAAGATGTGCCGGTTTTACCGGTCGGATAGCGGATCAGTTTTGTTTTATCGTTATTAAATAAAACGCCGCCGTCTACGCTTAAAAAGGCGCTTTCACCGCTTAACGCAAAATCCGTCAACAAGGTTAAATAACCGAAGTCGCTTATACAATGCTTGCTGAAACCGGTGAGGGTGTAGGTAATTCCCTCGTGCTCAACCGTTACGGCAACGGTATAAACGCCGCTGACAGAACCGCTTTCACGCTTTGTCATTATTACATGCCTTTGCGCCTTGTCGACTACCTTGTACTCTGCGCCGTTTGAGAGCGTAAAATTATCGGGAATAGTTACGGAAGATATAAAGGATACCCGTATATCCGCCGGCTGTGTTACGGTGTGTTCGTAGGTGGTTGAGATATTGCCCGGGACGGTTGCGCCGTTTTCCGTCCATTTTTCCACCTTGTAGCCCGTTGCAGGAGAGGCCGTAAAGACGAGTGCGGTATTTTTGGCAACCGCGGTACCGGAAGTAAAGGCTGCCCCGTCCGCCTTGTATGTTGCGCTTATGGTGCCGTTAGTGCCTGCAACGCCGAAGCTGACGGTATACGTCTTTATCTTAAAGCTCACGGCAACCGTTACCGGCTCGGTTATTTTTACCATCGCCGTACTGCTTCCCGCCTGTCCGCCTGCAAGGAGCTGCCCGCCCGTAATCGTCCACGCGTCCACCGTGTAGCTTGCTGAATCAGGAGAGGCGGTAAAGGTGATAAACGTGTTCTCATTTACCATACCGCCTGCAGGAAGGGAAGGTTCGGCACTTATGCTGCCGTTTGCACCGGCACTCATCGTCACCAAGTGCTTCGGAGTAAGCGTTTGCACTTTAAAGCTCACCTTTACGGTAAGATTGCCTTTAAGATTTACCTTCGCCGTGTTGTTTCCCGCAGTTCCCGTAGCCGCTTCAAACGCCATTCCCGTGCCGAATATCTGCCACTCTTTTACCTCGTAGCCGTCAGCAGGAAAGGCCGTAAAGGTTACGGTTTTGCCTTCTTCGACATTTATGGGGCTCACATCCGTTTCCGCCACACCGTCCGCTTTTGCTTTAAGCGTACCGTTCCCGCCGTCTACGCTGAATGTTACGGCGTACTGCGGAAGCGGCGTGCTGTTGCTTTCAAAGCTCACCTTAACCTCGGCCGACTTGGTTACAGTAAATGAATAGGAACTGTTTGTGCCGTTTACAGGGTTGCCGTCAAGTGTCCAGCCCTTTACCCTGTAGCCCGAATCGGGTGTTGCCGTAAATGTTACAGTCTTGCCTTCCTCAACAGTTATTGGGCTTGCCTCTGTTTCGAGGACGCCGTCAGCCTTTGCTTTAAGCGTGCCGTTGCCGCCTTCCACGCTGAATGTTACGGCGTGCTTAGGCTTTGGCGTAGGCGTTCCGCCTCCTCCGCCATTTCCGCCTCCGCCCGCGTTATTCTGGCAGGCTGTCATTCCAAATAGCGCAATAAGCGCTAAACCGATAAATAAAACTGTTTTTAGTTTGTGTTTCATAAAAACCTCCATGGTTAGGGGGAGAAACAAACCCCCGTTCAGAGCAGGGGGTGTTTCCCTCCCCCTATGACCCCCTCCCTTTTCCTCGCACTGCCAAAGGGTTCCACCCTTTGGGATCCCGGCCGGTTCAAGGTTCGGGGTATTCTGTTTTTTGGATTGACTGGTCTCAAATCCTAGGACATTACGATTATTCCTTTGCGAAGTTGAGTGAAGCTCAATGCTTGGCGTTCGTTGCGGTTTTATTGAAATATAAAAAACGCACAAGGATGGGGAGTTGCTCTTGTGCGTGCGGTTTACTGTGAGAAAATTTGTATTTACCTGTGAATTTGTTTGGACGGAGCGGAAATTTATGCCGCTTTGTTGCTTGTTGCTTGTTGCTTGTTGCTTGTTGCTTGTTGCTTGTTGCTTG
>CAUUVZ010000082.1:0-7832 GCA_963548875.1 uncultured Treponema sp.
TTTTAATTACGTCGAATTCGCCATAATTAAAATCGGGATTATAAACGCTTTCCCAAATACCGAGATATTCGACGGTATTTCTATTACGCAGCCAGTCGGATATAAAAAACTCTCCGTCCTTTGCTTTCAGCCTATCCGTAAGCGAAATGTAATCACGCCCTCCGCCGCCGATAATCGTGATTTCATTTCCTTGTACGTTTATCTTCCTGTTCTTCACCGTCTCTTTCCTTTTTTATTCTTCCCGCACTGCCAAAGGGAGTACCCTTTGGAATCCCCGCTGAAAATGTACGCTCTTGAGTGGGGTTCTTAGGGTGGAATTCCTAAGCGGTTCTTTTAAAAATAGGACAAGGCTGCCCGATTTTCAAACTTTCCACTCAATGCCTTTTTGGAAGTTGTCCCACATAGCCGCGTACAAACCTTTGCGTGCGAGCAGTTCGGTGTGGGTGCCTTCTTCCGCAATTTTGCCTTCGTTGATGACGCAGATTTTATCGGCGTTCACGACCGATGACAGACGGTGCGCGATCATAATGACGGTTTTGTCTTTGAGCAGCACGTCGAAGGTCTTTTTGATTTTGTACTCGTTTTCGGCATCGGCAAAGGCGGTTGCTTCGTCAAGCACGATGACGGGTGCGTCCTGCAATAAGGTACGGGCGATGGCAAGCCGCTGCGCTTCTCCGCCTGAAACGTAAGTGCCTTTGGTGCCGTAAACCGTGTCGATACCGGCGGGCAGTTTTTCTATGATATCCATGCACTCGGCTTTGCGGAGTGCTTCCATCACTTGGTCGCGGCTTGCGTCTTTTTTGCCGTAGCGGATGTTTTCCAAAATACTTTCCTTAAAAAGCTTGTTTTCCTGAAAGACAAAGCCGACAGTGTGCAAGAGGTCTTGCGTTTTTATATCGCGTATGTCGACGCCGCCGATGCGGATTTCCCCCGAATCGACTTCCCAAAAACGCCCGAGCAAATTGACGAGGGTCGTTTTGCCGCCGCCTGAAGGACCGACCAGCGCGGTCAGTGAATGTTCGGGGATGTGCAGCGTGATTCCGTTTACCGCCGTGCGGCTGTTGCTCGCAGTTTTTCCGGTGCCGCGGGATTCGGCAGGCGTTTCGGTTTTATACGAGAAGACTACGTCTTTAAATGATATATCGTGGTTTTCGGGCAGTACCGACCTTTCCGGTTCTTTTATCGGCGGCGCGTTCAAAATGTCTTCAATACGGTTGAGCGCATCGTTCGACCGCTGATTAAACGAATTTGCGTACATAATTTTTATCAGCATGGTGTAAGTAATCGGCGCAAAAGCAAGATAAAACACAAAGCTGTAAAAAAAGCGCGGATCAAGTGTTGCGGCACCCGTTATCAAAAGCGCGGCGGGCAGCAGAAATAAGAATCCCGCTTTAATGAGCGACAAAAAAATCGCATAGCCGTTTTCCCACGACTTTGAATATCTGTACACAAACTCTTTGTAGTGCATAATCGACGTATAAAAGTTTTTAAAATAATACACCGATTGATTAAAGGTTTTGATAACCGAAATGCCGCGCACGTATTCGGTGCCGGCGTTGTTCATCTGCTCAAGCGCGTCCTCGTACTTTTGCATAAAGCCCGAGTTCGTACTGATCTGCATTAAAACCGCTTGCAGCACGAACGCAAGTACAAGCGGCAACAGGGAAATAAGCCCGAGCCGCCAATCGAAGACCAGCATAAGCGCGAGTATCGCAAAAGGAGAGACCGCATTTTGCGCGATGTCGGGTAGGTTGTGGGCGATTAGCGTTTCAAGCTGATTGACGTTTTTTTCAAAGACTTTACGCACCTTGCCGCTGACGTGGGTGATATGCCAGCCGACGGGAAGATCGGCGAGCGTTTCGGTCATCAAAATAGAAAGGTTTTCCTGAATGGTAAACGCCGTCGCGTGAGAAAGCATCAACGCCGCATAGTACAGCACAAAGCCCGCCGCAGCCGCCCCTACCGCCCACAGTCCGTAATGAGCAAGTGCGGCGGCGTTCACAACTTCTTTTGCCGCGATTGCCGAAATAACATCGCGCATGACAAAAAACACCATAATGTACGGCACAAAACTTACGGCGGCACTCAAGCCGGAAAGCGCAAGCGATAGCGGTAAAAGCAGCCGGCTTTTTCCCGCATAGCTTAAAAGCCGCTTAATTGTCTGCTGCTTTGCAGGGTTGCGTTCGGCGTTTTGTGCTGCCGCCCGCTCATTTGCCGGACTTGTTTCCGGCGTTTTTTTCGTATTACCCATAAATCCACCTTAGCAAAAGTTTTTGAAAAAATATCCGTTTTCGAAAAAAGTTTTACCCGCGAGAAAGTGCGCCTCGTAACATGAAAATTTCTCAAGCAGAACATTCGGATAAAAAGCACGACGGAATCGATACGCGCTTTTTATCCGTACGATTGTCTTAAATCGCGGTAAAACGGAGAGACATAAATAAAGTCTCCCTTTGCATCCGAAATTACATCCTGCTCAATAAGTATACACTTCCGTAAGCCCCGATTTTTCAATCATGCTCCGGTAAAGAGCGGACTTCTCCATAAGCTCTTCGTGCGTACCTTCGGAATTAAGTTTGCCGTTATCCAAAACGATGATTTTGTCGGCGTTCTCAACGGATTTTAAACGATGCGAAATTATTACGACCGTTTTATTTTTTATCAGAGTGTTCAAACTTTCCTGAATCTTCATTTCGTTTTCCACGTCAAGCGATGCACTTATTTCGTCAAGAATGATAATCGGGGCATTTTTTAGAAAAGCTCTCGCTATCGAAAGCCGCTGCCGCTCGCCGCCTGAAAGTTTACCCCCGTTTTCTCCGATTACGGTGTTGTACCCGTCCGGTAAAGCCTCGATAAATTCGGAACAATTTGCAAGGCGTGCGGCTTCTTTTACTTCGTCGTCGCTTGCATTCTTATTACCGATACGGATATTTTCCATTACGGTCGTGTTGAATAACGTAACATCCTGAAAAACAATCGAAATCTTTTCAAATAAGCTGTCGGTATCGATTTTTGCAATGTCTTTTCCGTCTATAAGAATCTGACCTTTATCGTAATCGTACAAGCGGGACATTAAACGCAATACGGAAGTTTTTCCGCAGCCGGAAGGTCCTACGAGAGCCGTTACTTGACCCTGTTTTGCAGTAAACGAAAGACCGTTTATTATTTTCCGGTCGGAATTATATGAAAATTCAACGTCTTTAAATTCGATATTGTAGGTATTCAGTTCCGCTTTTTCACCCGTTTGAATTTTGACTTCGCGAAGTTCTTTTATGCGATTTATGCGGGAATCGATATACATAATTTCCGCAAGATTCATATAAAGAGCGGAAACCGCATCCTTTATCTTTGCCGCAGCGATGATATAACCGAGCAAAAACAGCAGGGAGACTTCACCGTTCAACAACATCGGCACACCGAAAATCAAGGTAAGACCTATCATAAACGCAAGAATCGAATTTGCAGTCGTAGTAGGAAGAGCTTGCGCCAATTCTACGGGAATGTGCATTTTTTCTCCGTCTTGAGCTTCTTTTATAAGTTTTTGCTTTACAGCTTCCGCCTGACCGTAACTTTTTATTTCCTGCTGAAGTTCTATTGCTTCCTGAAAAGCCTCCGACGTTTCGCGAAGTTTTTTATGATATTTTCCGGTTTCAAGCATCTGCATTTTTTTTGACAACAAAAGCAGAAAAAAGCTGATAAGAATCGGAATGATAATGCAAAGCCCCAGTTTTACATTCATGCCGAGCATCGTTGCCCCGATAATCAAAAGATAAAGAGCCATTCCGAACGCTTCGGGGATTGCATGACTGAGCGCGTGTTCGATCGCGCCGACGTCGGATAAAATCGTTTGCGATAAATCGGAAATATCGTGCTTTGAAAAATACGATAAGGGCAGACTTTTTAAAATATCCGCAATTTCGATACGCAGATTTGCGCTTTCTTTATACGTCTCTTTATAAAGAGAATTGTACGCCGCATACAAAATTACGTACATTATTGCCGATACGACCGCAATTGCGCCGATAAAAAAGCCCGGCGAACGCAATCCGCCTTCAAGCACACCTTGCGCAAACAGCATAACAATCATCATCGGCAGAATAAACGCTATAGGCATCAATGCGGAATAAAAACTCGCACTCAAAAGCCCTTTTGCGCCGCTGTCCGTCAGCGCAAATATTTTTTGAATTTTCTTTATCATTATAAACCTCCTTCAGATTCGCCGGTTGAACAAAATATCGATTTTGGGAACCGGAGAATCCTGCCGTTCCGCAATGTAATGAGGAACGGCTCTTACTATACGCCGATTTGCAACGCAATATCGGCTGTTTAAGATTGCCCGCGACATCTTAGCGGGTAATCTTAAACCCTCCATAAGATTCGCCGGTTGAACAAAATATCGATTTTGGAAACCGGAGAATCCTGCCGTTCCGCAATGTAATGAGGAACGGCTCTTACAATACGCCGATTTGCAACGCAATATCGGCTGTTTAAGATTGCCTGCGGCATCTTAGCGGGCAAGATTAAACCCTCCAATCATTCGCTTTGGAATACATTTCCTGCAAGCGGCAGTATCTTCCGCCTTTTTGCATAAGCTCCTCATGGCTGCCGCGCTCCGCAACGGCACCGCCGTCTATAACCAAAATCTCATCGACATTGCGTATCGAGCTTAGGCGGTGCGCAATCATAATGACGGTTTTGTTTTTCATCAAATTGGAAAATGCCTGCTGAATCTCGTATTCGTTTTCCGGGTCGGCGGCAGCGGACGCTTCGTCCAAGATAATGATATTTGCATTCTTTAAGATTGCGCGGGCAATCGCAATGCGCTGAATCTCTCCGCCCGACAAATAAACGCCTTTCGAACCGATAACCGTATTCTCCCTGTCCGGAAATTTATCCAGTATCTCGGCGCAGCGCGCTTCTTCCAATGCTTTAATCACATCGCCGTGCGAAGCATTGGGATTTCCGATACGAACGTTCTCAAAAATACTTGTTTTAAACAGCTTTGAATTTTGGAATACAAAGGCGATGTTGCTTAAAAGCGTATTTTCGGAATATTCCGCAATATCGTGCCCGCCGATTAAAATGCCGCCTTCGTTGATTTTGTAAAAACCGGAAATCAGTTTTGCTATAGTCGACTTTCCGCCGCCGGAAGAACCTACCAGCGCGTACGTTTTATGCTCCGAAAGATTAAAACTTACATCCTTGAGCACATAATCTTCCGCATATTTGAACGACACATTTTTAAATTCAATATTGAAATTATCGAATGTTTCGCGGTTTCCGTGTTCAAGTCCGTCTTTTTTCATCGCTTCAAAAATCTCTTCAAACTTGTCTACTACCATTTGCGCCTGCATCTGATACATTCCCACATACATAATGCGCATTAAAGCCGAGAACATCAGACCGCCGAACGCCGCAAAAAATATGACGCGGGTCAAAATCTCCAAAACCGGCGCACCTTTACTCATATAGATAATCGCAAACGGCACGGAAAGCGCGATGATGATATTAAAAATAACTTGGAAAATGACATAAGGCGTTCTGCAGGAATAAACATATTCGATGGAATATTTCGAATACATCATAATCGAATCGTAAAAATTCTTGAACGATTGTACGGTGCTTTTAAAAATCTTAACAACCTGCATTCCGCGTACATATTCCACAGCTTCGGCATTCATTTTATCGAGAGAGGATTTGTAGATTTTCATAAACTTTTGGTCGCCGAACATCCACTTTACCTGTATTGCGCCGATAATCGTTACCGCTATAAGCAGAATACCAAGCCGGTAATCCACCGCAAACATTACGCCTATCATCAAAAGTGGAGTCAGAAAAGCATTTATGTTATCGGGAATAAGATGCGCGACAATCATGTGCGTTTCCTGAGTATTGTCATCGATTGTTTTACGGATTGTACCGGAAGCATTCGTGTCAAAGAAAGCAAACGATGCTTTCATCAAATGTTTGATTCCTTCTATTTTCAGATTTGTTTCAAGCCGGAATGCCAAAAGATGAGAAGCCCACAGTGCACAAAAATACGTAATCGCCTGCGCAAACATAAGAGCAACGATAAGAAAGGCATAATGCTTGCTGCCTTCGTAGTTTTTCATTGCAATCAGCGCGTGCAAAAACTTCCATAAATACCAGTACGGTAACATGGAGAGTACCGCACTCAGCGTTGCCAATATCGCCGAAATATACGCGCAATGCATTTTTTCCGGCACATATTTAAATAGTCTTTTGTATACGTTCATATACGCTCCTAATTTATAACCGAAGTAAGAATTTGCAAAAAACTCCCCCTAGTAAGAGAGACTTTTAATCCGTTATTTTACCTTAAAATCCGCAGAACGCACTCCCCTGCCGTCATCCTACGCGGACAAAACCGTTTTGAGTCTAGTTAATTCTTTTGATTATTTAAATAGATATATGACGTTAACGTCGATTATATTTTTCTCAATAAACACTGCCGTCTGGAACTTGCACGGCATACGAGCGCGGTAAAAACCGTTTATACGAGTTTACGCTTTCAAACATTTTTTTTCGAACACAACTTAAGACAATATTTTATTTTCAGGGCGTTCCCGCCGGCAAGCGGCGGTCGGGCTATCCGCTCCAACTGCGGCTCACCGCACTTTCCGCTACTATCCCTAACGCATACCCCAAGTGAGCGGCGGACGGGCGGCGGGAAGACGGGTTTTACGGCGTTCATTTTTCTACCGCCGCCGCAAGTTTTCATTTCATGAAAACTTGTAGAGCAATCCAAATTCATCCCGTCCGCCACCGCTTTCTCCAGCTCAAAACCCAATTTACACGAGTTTTGCCGCACGGCAAAACGCGAAGCGGACTGTCGGCGGCGGAGAACCGTATTTACGGACTCAAACCGTTTCCCGCCGGCTCCTGTTTTCCTTACAGGAAAACAGGCACTCCCGTCCGCCGTCCGTTCTCCAGCTCCACAATCGATTTACACGAGTTTTGCCGTACGGCAAAACTCGTAGCGGACGGCAAACCAAGTTACATCTGTCAGATCCGATTTATCCCGTCCGCCAGTCCACCCGATTACTCAGCTGCAAACCGGTCTGCCGGCACACCCATCTCACTTGCATTTGTCCGATACGTTGTAAGCTGCGCCGCCGGAACCTTTATGCCGCCCGCAGGTAAGCTTGTACAGCCATTGAAGGCACTACCAAAATTACCGGCTCTGTACTCGCACTTGAGCACAGCGGACTCGAGCTTTGTGCAGCCGGAAAAGCAGTCCCACATTCTCGTAACGCCGGAAGGTATTGCAGGGGCTTGCGTTAAGCTTGTGCAGCCGTTAAAGCAGTAGCTCATATACGTAACGCCTGTAGGTATTGCAGGGGCTTGCGTTAGGCTTGTGCAGCCTTTAAAGCAGCCCGCCATATTCGTAACGCCCGTAGGTATTGCAGAGGCTTGCGTCAGGCTTGTGCAGCCGTAAAAGCAGTAGCTCATATCCGTAAGACCGTCTATTTTTCCGCCGAATTTAAGCGCAACCTTTTTATCGGAGTTGGCTTTAAGGATTTTTCCGAGCGGACTCGCATCATCCCATGCATCTCCCTTTAAGTCCGCTGCAGTAAGACCTTGTACTTCTATTTTGTTTACATCCGTACTTGATGCCGTATTTTGTAGATAGTTACTCAAATCTGAAAACGAAACCGGCTCATAGACGTGAGTAAACGTTACGCTTACCGTTACGTCTCCGTTAACTTTCACCTTTGCAGTCGTGCTGCCTTCCGCTCCGGTGCCTTCTACAAGCTCACCGCCGGTTACAGTCCATTTGTCGACTTCATAGCCGCTTTCGGGCGTTGCGGTAA
>CAUUVZ010000083.1:0-7287 GCA_963548875.1 uncultured Treponema sp.
GACATAACCGGTTTCCCGTCCGCTGCAATTTTGCATAACGCAAAATTGCATAAAAATATCCGCTGGTGTCCAAGTGAAAAATCTGCGGGCTATAACAGGTTGTGCAAGTTTCGAATTTTCGAAACTTGAAGCGGACAGAAAATAAGCTAAGTCCGTAAAAGCAATTTAACTGTCCGCCACTCCCTTGAAAAAAAGGTTTGAGGCTTGCCTTAGAAGAATATAAGCTTTGAGTTTGTAAAACTCGAAATTATAAGGTAATAACTCATTAGTGCTTATGTGAACAAGGAAGTCAATGCTTTGAAAATTGATTTCCGTGAAAAAAAACGAGACGGAACTTTAAAATCCGCCTCGTTTTTTGCTATACTGGAGAAAATTATGAAAATAAGCGTACGTTTTACCGCAGCAGTGCACACGCTGCTTTGCATACTCTATTTTGAAAAAGATTACCGCGTTACTTCCGAATTTATTGCGTCAAGCACGGGTGTAAATGCAGTCATTATCAGAAAGATTCTTCTTCAGCTCCAAAAAGCAGGACTTGTAAGAACCGTAGCAGGTGCGGGCGGGTCTCATCTTGCAAGGTCGGCGGACGAAATCAACCTGCTTAATATTTATAACGCAATCAATGCGGACGAAAACGAACGAGCAGTATTCAACTTTCATCCGTCTCCCAATCCGCAATGTCCCATCGGAAAAAATATTCATCGCGTACTTGATCCCGCACTGGCAAATGCGCAAAAAGCAATGGAAGACGAAATGCAAAAAACTACGCTTTCGGATTTGCTTTCACAATTGGACGGCGAAAAAAACAGCTGAAATTTTCGGGCAATTTTATATATTCATGCTCCTAAAAAAGAATGCTTCAATTCGATTTGCCTTGCAAGTGCGGGACAAAGTTCTTCCGTCCAAAAACGGTCTTCTATTATCATATCGCCGCTTGCATGGGCGGGTTTCCGGTCTCGCCTTACCGCTTCTCCGTGAAAATCGCTTCCTGCAGTAACGAAAAGTCCGAGTTTCCGCGCAAGGGCTTCAAGTCTCTTTCCTTCAACAAAACGTGCTCCGGGATGATAAGCCTCAAGTCCAGCAAGTCCCCGCGATTTTAAGTCTTCCAGCACCGGCTCAAGTTTTCCCCAAGAAAGATACAGCGATAAAGGATGCGCAATTACGGGAAGTCCTCCGCAATCATAAATTGCAGCAACCGCTTTATCAAAATCCGCTCCGACTCTTTCGATATACCACGGACGTCCGCGTGCAAGATATTTATCGAAAGCGGCTTGATTGTTCTTTACGATTTTATTTTCGACAAGCCATTTTGCAATATGCGGTCGCCCCAAACTGTCAACCAGAAATTCTTTTGCAAGTTCTTCGAGGGAAACATCGATTCCGTCCGCATTCATACGGCGGACTATTTCAAGATTGCGCTCAAGCCGGCTTTTCTGCAAACCGTCAATAATATCCGTCAACGATTTTTCGATTTTATGCAGACCCAATCCCAAAAGATGAAATTCGCAGCCGGGACGGGCAATATTCAATTCTATTCCCGGAACAAACGTTATTCCGTATTTATCTGCAGCTTCTTTCGCTTCTTTTAATCCGGCGACGGTATCGTGATCGGTAACAGCCCATACCGATATGTCCAAACCGCTCATTTTCTCCGCCAGAGCGGACGGACTGTACTGACCGTCGGATGCCGTCGTATGCGTATGCAAATCTACCATGATTGTAGAATAGCATAAGTCATTGTTTTATGGTATAATACGTCCAAATAAAAGGAGTTATTTCAGAATTTTCGGCGCAGTCCGAATTCCGATTTTTTTATATTTCCAACGGAGCCGATATGCCTAAGGTTATGAATTATACAAAAGGATCTATCCCCTATTTTGCGGGAGATCAAGACGAGCGTGTTTTTATCTTGCAGCGAGGAATTGTTATTTTAACCAGTATTGACATGGAGACGGGCAAATCCGTTACGGAACAAGTCAAATCGGGAGAATTTTTCGGCGTAAAATCCGCGCTCGGACATTTTCCACGAGAAGAAACCGCAACGGTTCTTTCCGACAGCACGACGGTTTGTCTTACGGTTCCCGAATTTGAAAAAGTATTTATCAGCAATAAAGAAATCGTTATGAAGATGCTTCGCGTTTTTTCCAATCAGTTAAGACAGGTTCATCAAAAAACGGAAGCGATTTTGAACAATATTCCGGAAGACCAGCAGACCGGTATGCTGAATGTTGCAAAAAGTTTTTTTGAAGAAGAACAGTTCAGATCGTGCTGCGATGTGTGCATAAAAATCCTCAAACGCTTTCCGAAAACTCCGTACAAACAGGAAATCTCCGAGCTTTACGGAAATGCCAGAATGTGCAACGAAAAATCTCGTATGCGCGCGCCTGTCGACGAGGCTTCTCAAGAAGTTGCCGAAGGCATTGCCAAACAGTTTGATCTTCCGGTGTTCGAGCGCTTTGCAAAAAATTACGAGCCGGGTGAAGTTATTATTTCCGAATTCGAACCCGGCGACACATTCTATTTGATTTTAAGCGGTACCGTTCAGCTCTTAAAATGCGTAAACGGCTCCCAAAAAAATCTCGATATCCTAAAGTCCGGAGAATTCTTCGGCGAAATGGCAATTCTCGACAATTCGCCGCGTTCGGCAACTTGTACTGCAAAGACAAAAGTAAAATGCCTGGAATTCAGCAAAGAGAATTTTGAAACGCTCATTACGGGAAATCCCCAGCTTGCGTTGAATCTGCTAAAACTTTTCTGCAAACGCATTTACGATCAAAAACGCCGCTTTAGAATTCTTGTGATAAAAGATCCGCAAGCACGCCTTGCAGATGTATTCCTCATGCTAAATGAAATGTATCCGTCCGCAATGCCCGACGATAAGCCTCACCGATTTAACGTTACAATATCGGATATAGCGCATTGGGCGGGGCTGGTGCCGGATATCGTGCGTGATGAAATCAATAAATTTGTTGAACGGCGCAAAATTGAAATATATGATAATTACGTGATTGTGAATAATCTTGTCGATATGAAACGTATTTTCGATACTCGCTCGGGTGAGATTACCGCAAAATAGATAAAATAATATCCGAGTTACTCGTGCGTATTGTAAAAAGCTGCGTTTTTCTTTATTATATCGCCAATGCCGGGATGGTGGAATTGGTAGACACAAGGGACTTAAAATCCCTCGACGGTAAAATGTCGTGCCGGTCCGACTCCGGTTCCCGGCAAAAAAAAGCATCCTAATAAACAAGGATGCTTTTTTTGTGCTTTACAAGCGTTTCCGCTCTTATGCTTACACTATTTCATTGCGCTCTTAAAATTATTTCAATTCGTGCGGCAACTTAGATCTTAAACTTGTTTACCTCGTCGGCAAGATTTGAAATGCTTTCTTTATTCTTTATTGCAATTTCGCTTAAAACCTGCGCGGAATTGCTTATAGTTGCAGCACCCATAGTTATTTCAGTCATGTTGTTCGCAATTTTGTCAGACATAACGCCGAGCTGCTGCATTTCGGAAGAAATCAAATTGCTGCCTTTAAGCATTTCCGCAGACGCCGAACGCACTTCATGAGTCATCTCTCCGATTTTATCCAGAGAAGTTTCAACTCCGGAAGTATTTTTATTTTGCTGCTGAATAGAAGTAAGAATATTGTGCTCATGCGTTTTAGTTATTTCCATGAGCTGGAATATCGTATCGAATTTAGATTCTATGAGCCTTGTAGAACCGTTCATATCGTCAATCTTAGATTTCAAATCGTTCAAGATTTGGGTAATTTTTTTACCCTGCGCGCTTGATTCTTCAGCCAATTTTCTGATTTCACCTGCAACGACGGCAAAACCTTTACCCAATTCTCCTGCATGGGCTGCCTCGATGGCGGCGTTCATCGCCAAAAGATTTGTCTGCGCCGCAATGTTTTCAATAATGGAAGAAGTTTCAAGCAAAACGGAAGAGCTTTCGTTTACGTCGTTACTAAGTCTTACAGCTTGATTTATCATTTCCTTGCCGCCGCTTGCAGCAGCATCCATATCTTCAATATTTTTTAAGTTAGCTTGAATCTTATCCTTTTCCTGCTTAATGTCGGAAATCATCTGCGCAATAAGGAATGTCGCTTCGTTTACAACTTTTGTCTGTCCGTTGATATTTTCATCCAGACTTTCGATTGTAGCAACCATAACCTGTAAAGAAGAACCGACTGCCATAACGCTTTTTGCCTGCTCGGTAACCTCCTGTTTTGCGCTGTCAAGATTGGACGTAATTTCGCTTACGGATTCTTCCGTTTCCGTAGCATTTATTGCAAGTTCTTCGGCTATCACTTTAAGCTTACCGCTGTCTTTTCCAACATTGCTAATCGAAGTGCCGATTTTTTCAATCGTTTGATTAAAATACATCGACATTCTTGTCGTTTCGCTGTTACCTTCAACGGGAAGTCTTACTGTTAAGTCTCCGTCTCCGTGAGCAATATTTTCAAGCATGTCTATCATGCGCAAAAGCGGATCCGCAATCCTTTTGCCGGTTATCGCGGAAAATCCGAATACTATCACGACCGAAACGCTCATAATTACGACAAAGAATATAAAAAGCCCTCGCATATATGCATAAAATTCCGATTGCGGGACAAGCATTATACATCCGAAGTCGAGCAGCTCCGTCCTTACGGGGCGGCACATTGCTTTGTAACGGGTATTACCGATTCTCAGCTTGAAATAAGTATCTAAAGTATATTCGTATTTTTCAAGCTCAGTTATACCGATTTCCTGAACCTTCTTAAAAATCGAATTCGAATCTATGCTGTTTACAATTATTTTGCCGGTACTGTCTACTAAAATAAGCTGTTTTGAACTGTTATCGCTAAAATCGAAAAGCTCCGAAAGTTTTGTTATATCCACATCGAAAGTTGCAACGCCTTTAAAAACATTATTTGTATCGGTTATGCCTTCAACGATTGTGATTGCAAGCGTTCCGTTGGAAGTTTGATAAGCCTCAAGAGATGAAACTTTATTAGGGTTTGCTTTACCAAGTTTGTACCACGAACGTGTACGCGCATCGTATCCGTCTTTTCTGTCGATGGCAGGATAGTGAATATAACCGCCGTTGTGTTCCGTCGCAAATGCGATTCCGGTGTATACGGATGCGTTTTTCGTGAAATTTCCGAGAGAAAGGAAGACTTGTTCTTCATAACTTCCCGGAAGAGGCTGCATTTTGGATACTCCGGAGGCAGTCTTTTTATCTTTATATGAAGTAATTGAATTTTCGGGAGAACGGATTAACGACTGGTCCGAAAAGGTTTTTATGGTATTTTTTATATCGCCGAAATATAGAGACAAAACTGCTTCCGCGTTTCTAAGTTCGTCGGCGGCGGATTGCCTGAATTGCCGATCAAAGCGACCGGCATCTCTTACGTAAATTACGCCCAAAATCAAAGTGAGCAAAAATATGGAGAATGAAGAAAAAGTAATGAAAATTCTTGTCCCCAAACTTATATACTTTTTTGAGATTTTAGGATTGACAGACTGCTTCATAATCCATGCTCCTTGCGCTTTGTATTGCCAATGTATGTAGAACTTCAGGAGCCATTGTATCGTGATTCATTCCATTTTGCAAATTCCGGGATTTTAAACACACGGATCTGAAAACTTCAGATTTTACTTGTTCCACAGTCATTTTAGTCGTATTGATTCTGTACAATTTTTCTTTTTTAAGTGTCGCAAAGAACGATTCCATTCTTGCGATGCCGTAACAGCGGTCGGCTACGGGACGGATCCGGAAACAAAAAGAAGTAAAGCATATAAATTTAATAAGTATATAAAGATATGGGATACTCCGGGACTAGGGGATTCACCGGAAGAAGATGCTAAACACGTAAAGAAAATCGATTCGCTGTTGTGCCGAACTTACAAAAAAAATGATATTAGCTGCGGGAAATCGATAGATTTGGTACTCGTGATTATTGACGGTTCCGGTAGAGATATCGGAACCGTGCTCAATATCGTTCGGAAACATATTATTCCAAAAATAAGTCGTAGTAATATTTTATTCGCAATCAATCAAGCAGATATGGCAATGAAAGGCAGACATTTTAATCAAGATGAGGCTGCTCCTGATGCGACGTTACAGGATTTTCTTGCTCGCCAAGCTGCATCTATACGTCAACGTATCCTTGTCTCAACAGGCTTAATGATACGGAATCCCGTCGTTTTTTCTGCAGAATACGGTTTTAATATCAAGGGGATTTTAGATTCGATAATTGATAATGATAAATGGGTACCAAGAAAGGGATATGATGTTATCGATCCTCAAAATGTTCCCATAAGAATAGATAATCAAAAATATAAAGTGGATAAGTCTTTTAGTGAGGATGATTATGATTTTAGTAGCTACGATTATGACGACCCTATTGAAGATTTTTTTGATGGAATTATAGATTTCTTTAGTGATTTGTTCTGGTAATACTTATGCAAAACGACGAATTTGTTTCATACGTTTCGCAGATTTCACCTCGTGTATCCGGCGTCCGGGAGACTGAAAACTCCCCTTACGACGAAAAAATCCACAAGCGCAATGTAGACATGATTCCGACTTCGGAATTGCGTAACGTACTTGATGCAATCACCGTCAAAGTGCTTGGAGCAAAAGAGACGACAGCAAAAATCTCCGCCGTAACCGATACCGCAAGCGGACTTACCGACGGAACGCTTACAATCGGCGACGACATTCTTATCGAAGGCGAAAAACTCAAAGTGGACGAAAAAGACCCGCTGCAGGGCGTATTTTTTGTAACGGAAGACGGCGGCGAATACAAGACCGAACGCCGACTTTCGCTCAACAAGCCTACGCAGATTCTTGCGAGAGTCCCGAAGACTTTGCCCGAAGGCAAAGTTACGGTAAAGGTGCGCACGAAATATTCAAATAATCCTCGTCAACTTAAAGAAATGCGAGAGATTGTATTCGGTCATCCTTGTACCGCAAAAAAATAGACTGCGTTAAGGTAGGTGCTTATCCCGAGCTGGATAAGCCCTTTATCCCGAGCTGGATAAGCCCTTTATCCCGTATTGGATAAGCCCCTTATCCAGTATTGGATAAAACCTTTATCCCGTACAGGATAAACACCTTACCCCGGACGGGATAAAACCGGAACACGATGAGCGATTCACTCGAATCGTGCAAGATGTTTTATCCAAGTTTCCCGCATGGGAAACTTGATGGCGGCGGAAGGGCGGACGGAATACATCGGATTTGACGGACGTAACTTGGTTTACCGTCCGCTCCGAGTTTTGACTAAAGTCA
>CAUUVZ010000084.1:0-7261 GCA_963548875.1 uncultured Treponema sp.
CCCTTCCACCATAACGTTACTTTACTATACTTTTCTTTCGTGCTGAGACCCTGGTGAGTATGAACGGTACACTTGACATAATCACGGTCTTTTGATATTTTTCATCATCATCTTCTGGAGCGATGTCCGAGCGGTCGATGGAGGTAGTCTTGAAAACTATTGAGCTGAAAGGTTCCGGGGGTTCGAATCCCTCTCGCTCCGATGAGTCTGGAGGTGTGGTAGAGCGGTAATACAACGGATTGCTAATCCGTCAGTTCCGAAAGGGCTGGGCAGGTTCAACTCCTGTCGCCTCCGTTCGCAACAATTACGTTGTTGTATATTTTTGAGACTGTAGCTCAGCTGGATTAGAGCATCACCCTGCGGAGGTGGGGGTCGCACGTTCGAATCGTGTCAGTCTCATACTGTTATTTTGGAAAGATGCGAGAGCGGTCGATTCGGGCGGTCTCGAAAACCGTTAAACCTTCGGGTTTCGGGGGTTCGAATCCCCCTCTTTCCGTTATTTATCAGTGAGAATCTATAAATTCTATTCTTTTAAGCCCGAAATTTGGAAAGATGTCCGAGTGGTTTAAGGTACACGCTTGGAAGGCGTGCGTACCCAAAAGGTACCGGGGGTTCGAATCCCCCTCTTTCCGCTTGAGCTCAGGTGCTATGCAGGTATCCGCCGCAAAACCCCGCCAGAGCCGGAAGGCAGCAACGGTATGCGGACGGAAATCGTGCCGTAGATTACCTGAGCTCTTTTATTTATCCTCAATGTCCGACCTTATCCGAAAAATTAAAACGATTTTGCATACCGCGCTTTTGCCGTGCAGCAAAATTATGTAGAAGCCGCTTTGTCATGTCATAAGGAAGATTGACTTTCAAGAGAGAAATCTTAAGGCGGGAAATAAACTAAGTCTGTAAAAGCTGTCTAACCGTCCGCCGTAGAATTTCATCGAAAAAGTCTTTTAGGTCGAATATCGAGTTTTGAAAGTATGCGTGAATAAAGCTATGCTTTCGGCGAGAACTTCGTTCGCTCTGCTCACTACCGAGTTTGCATCGCAAACTCGCACTATATACCGTGATCGAGCTTTTAGAGTAGGCTTCTGCAAGCCTAATGCTCGAAACGGCACGCAGCCGGAACCTCGCCTTCGCACACTTTTATTCGTTTTCAAAACTCCCCATTCCGGCGTTACGCGAAACTGATGGAAAATTTCGAGTTTTCTAAAACTCGAAATTAAACCTTTTACATAATTTCCGAAAGAACTTTTCCGATATCGTCCGTAATGCATATTGAAGAATCTTTTATATCATCGGGAACAAACGCCGATTCCGCATTTATGCAAGCGTATTTTGCGTTTTTATTCTTTTCGGTCATAACCCAAAACGGGTATTTTATAATTCCCGGCGTATTCATTCCCACTCCTAGCTCAAGAAAAACGACGGAGCCGCTTTCGATTTTTGCATTAGCGGCACCGGACAGTCCGTTCTGGAAAATATCGCATACCTTGCTAAGGCGAGTCGTAAGAAAATCCGTGTATGATTTGTACGCGCGGTGCCAGCCTTCGTCTTCCACAAAAGTATTGTCGCTCCTTAGATTCATCGACATCGGCTCCCCGCAAACGGGACAACGCGGAACCGAATCCTCAGGAACGTGCATTTTTATTGCCGGATAATCTTTTACTCCGTTTTTCGTGTCATTTCCGGCACTTAAAGTTCCGTCTTCCAAAATCGAAAAACCTTGAGCTTCTACCATTTTTTTTATAATCGAAAAATTATCGTATGTTTTTTTATGACACGGAACCGAACATTGAAAAAGTCCGTAGTCTCCCTGCGTGTAAAAAAGTCTTTCCTTGGCAAATCCCGCCCGCTGAAAACAATGATCAACATTCGTTGTCAAAACAAAATAATCTTTTCCTTTAACAAGCTCAAACAGATTTATATAAACCGAAAAATTCGACGAAAGCATATATCGATTTATATAAATATATCGGCTCCAAAAAGCCCAATGTTCTTCATACGTTTTATACGGATAGAATCCTCCCAAATACATATCCGTAAAACCGTATTTTTTATAAAAGTCGTAAAAATATTTTTCAAATCTGCCGTTTGAATATTCGTAACCTGCAGAAGAGGAAAGTCCCGCTCCTGCTCCGATTATTATTGTTCCGGCTTCGTTTATAGCCTTTTTTAACTGTTCGATTTTTGAAATCCCTGCAGAATTCCGTTTATTTGAGCAATTGTTCATAAATACATTTATCCTCATCTTTAAATACGTTGAATATTATTTTGTCCACCGAGCCTTGCGGCATAGCGGTAAAAAAATCTTTTACGGTCGAAACTGCAATTTCTGCAGCACGTTTGTTCGGAAAGTGAAATACGCCCGTTGAAATACAGCAAAAAGCAAGGGATTTCAGTTTGTTTTCGGAAGCAAGCGTAAGACAAGATTTGTAACACGATTCAAGAAGATTTTCATCGTTTTTCGTAAGCACGCCTTGTATAATCGGACCTACGGTATGCAGAACATATTTACACGGAAGATTATACGCGCCGGTGATTTTTGCCTTTCCCGTCGGCTCTTCAGTTTTTTGCGCAGCCATAATGCGTCCGCATTCGTACCGGAGCTGCACGCCGGCAAACGTGTGAATGCAATTGTCTATGCAAGTATGGTTCGGAACATAACAGCCGGTCATTGCGGAATTCGCAGCGTTAACGATTGCATCGCATCTTAGAAGTGTAATATCACCCTGCCAAAGACACAATTTTTGCCCGCCGGATAATATTACGCGCGTTGCCGGCTCCGAAGAATCCGTAATGCCTTTGCTTTCTATTTCATTTTGCAAATATTCGTCTTGTATTCGGAGAAAGTCTTGCGAAATATTTTTAGCTTCGCGGACATTCATCAATGCTCGGAGAAGACTTTTGCGTTCTTCTATCGAATCTGGTAGCGATAAGTTCGAATAGGCGGGATTTTCAAGTTTTAAGAAATTTATCA
Source organism: uncultured Treponema sp. (assembly GCA_963548875.1). Taxonomy (GTDB): domain Bacteria; phylum Spirochaetota; class Spirochaetia; order Treponematales; family Treponemataceae; genus Treponema_D. The sequence goes on from CAUUVZ010000084.1 coordinate 2,972, forward strand.
AATAGTTCAGCCGTTCTTCCTGCGTCATAATTCCTCTCGTTTAGAACTATTCTAGCGGACGGACTTCGATATTGTCTATCTACAGTTTTGTGATAAATCCGCTCACAATTCGATTTACATCGTCTACAATTCGTAGGATTTTATAAAAAATTCACCGTCCGCAGCCCTTTGGAATCCCGATTTATCCGCATATTTTAAATCTTTAGGTAGATAGAGAAAGTCGACATTCGGGCGATTAGGTGTTTTAGGTAAAAACTTGATTTTCGCTTACGACATGACCTCCGAGCATCCCGTATCGCCTTGTGCGAGCATTTCGTTAAACTCAATACGAACCGCTTGTCTCTTTCGTTACGGGACTTTCGCCTGATTTATGTGCGCTTTCAAATGTCGTAATGGCAGGAAGACTGCAACCGTTTCCCGCATATAAAAAACGCCGAAGAAGAAATAATCTCCGACGACTCTATAGGTACGTCCGCACCATATTTTCTGCCCGATTGCACCTTTTATTGGGCACAACAAGGCAAGTTTTATGCAATTTTGCACCGCAAAATTGCAGCGGACGGAAGACCGATAAAGTCCGTAAAACCAAATTTACGCCGTCCGCCTGTCCGCCGATACGCTCATCCATGTTCGGTTACTATTCATACGTTTTGCCCGCAGGCAAAACGTTAAGCGGACGGAAAACCAATTAAGTCTGTCAAAACGAATTTATCCTGTCCGCCCATTTACTTACTGAGCAGATTGTTCATGTGGCGCACGAAAATGAAACGGCGGGTTCTTTTATTTCTACGCCGGCAATCAGCAGGGCTTGATCCAAAAGGACTTCGGAAATGTCTTTACTGATTTTGAAATGACAGAAGCAATTCGTCTTGTTGAGGGAGACTGTGCGATTGTTCAGCCATGTGGAGGCGGTGGCGCAAAAGATCCTCCAAAGCCAGTTCCTACAACAGTGCAGGAAATGGTCAGTCGCATTAATACACGCTTTGGAACTGATTTTACAGATGAAGATATTGTGTCGGCACTTAGTGCTTTCAAGAAAAGTTTCGCAGCGCACAAAACTTTTTGCAATACAGGACTCTTAAAGCAGTATCAAAAGTATGAATTGAAATACAATGGAAATGAAGGTCTTAAGGTATTTGTAAATACCTCATTATCATCACTGGAAATCACTGATAAAGTTTGCGATGTGCTTACATCAAACGAAGAGTTTTTGTATTCATTCAAAGATGAAATCCGAATGCCGGTTTACGAGCATCTTAAACATAAATTTACACATATCATAAAGACACGGTGGTTGAACTTGTCGAAACCACCTGCGAGGAAAATAAAAAATGTCACTTACATCGAATGTTACTGAAAAAGCAAATCTCCTTTGGAACATTGCAGAAAAACTAACCGGCTCATATAAACCACATGAATACGGACTTGTAATTCTTCATCTTACTGTAATCCGTAGTTTTGACTACATTCTTGAACTAACTCACGATAAAATTCTGGCAAAAGCAAAAGAAATAGAAAAGATGCCTAGGGCAATTAAGAGCGTACAGTTTCAGCAGATTACAGGTCATCCTTATTTACAATACTTCAAACTTTACTCTAAAAGAAATTGTAAAAAATCCGAATCAGGTGAACAAGAATTTTTAAAACTATCTGGATGGTTTTTCTGCAAACATTAGAGATGAAATAATTTCCAAATTCAATTTTGGAGAACAACTTAAACGTTTTACACAAAAAAACTTTTGCTTATAGTTCTTCATGAATTCGTAACAGAAGAAACTGATTTCAACCCGGAAAAAATCAGCAATACCGAAATGGGATACATTTTTGAAGAGCTGATTCGTAGATTCTCCGAAGCTCATAACGAAGATGCCGGACAGTATTACACTCCGCGCGAAGTAATCGAACTTATGACTGAGATTTTATTTATTGATGATGAAGATATCAGAAAGAAAAAAGAATGTTCAAAATCAATTTACAATCCCGCATGGGGAACAGGTGGACTGCTCAGTGTTGCAAGCAAATATATAGAAGCAATCTTCCTGTAACGCTCGAAAGTTACGGTCAGGAAATTAATGACGAAACTTATGCCATCTGTAAGGCAGACATTCTTATAAAAAGCAAAGACGGAAAACAGGCAGAAAATATTCGTAACGGAAGCACACTAAGCGATGAGAAATTTCCGAAACTTACTTTTGATTATATCTTGAGTAATCCGCCTTTCGGACGCGAGTGGAAAACGAAAAAGTTGCAGTAGAAAAAGAAGTAGACTTAGGCGAACACGGACGCTTTGGACCGGGACTTCCAGAAATCAGCGACAGCCGGATGCTTTTTATGATGAACATCATTGCCAAGATGGATAAAGAAAACGGCAAGGCAGCGGTCATTCACAACGGCTCTCCGCTTTTTACTGGAGATGCGGGAAGCGGAACCGGCAATATCCGAAAGTACATTCCTGAACATGATTTGCTTGATGTAATTATCGCGCTTCCAAATGATATTTTTTATAATAAAGGAATTGCAACTTACATCTGGATTTTCAACAACCGCAAAAAAAAAGAAAACAGAAAGAATAAAGTTCAGCTCATAAATGCAAACTCACTTTTTGAAAAACGCCGCAAAGCTATCGGCAACAAGCGGAACAATATTTCACAGGATAATATCAAACAGATTGCAGGGCTTTATCATAAGTTTGAAGAAAACGAGCTGAGCAGGATTTTTGATACAAAAGATTTTAGTTACACAACAATTATAGCTGAACACCCTCTAAAAGATGTAAAATGCTAGCTTGTTCTAAAAGCCTGTTTAAAGTCAAAGAAATACGGGCGGATACTTATTCCTGAGTCTTGAAATTGGCATTATATGATCAACATGTTGAGAAGGATTGATTGACTCTGTAATGGAAAAAAATTGAGCAATATATTTTATAAATGCCTGTCTATACTTCTGATATTTACTAATGTTTAAGAAATTTCGCTATATTCAATTTATCCCTCTTTTTAGTTACGTAAATTGCGATTATTATTCGGTATCAAACTAGTCTGCGTGTAAAGAAAACTTCTACAATTTCAAACAAACAGCATTTGTACGACAAGCATGGAGATTGCTTTGAAAAATCTCTATATTATTTATTATACGGATGTCATAAACCACATATTATCCCGTGTCAACAATCTGCTTACCAACTGAAGTTTTTGGGCTATAATGAAAGTGATGAAAAACTTGATTCTTATTGATGACCATAAAATGCTTAGAAAAGGAATTTCCGCATATTTTACTGAAAATTCGCAGTGGAATGTGATTGCGGAAGCAGAAAGTCTTGATGAAATTCCTAATATCCTAAAAAAAATCGGAGAAAATCTTTACATAAAGAAAAAAATGGCGAGAGGGGGAGACATCTCACACTCTTCAGATTCTGATAATGAAGAAAATTGCACGGTCGCTGTTGTTGATATTCAAATAAAAGGCAAAGACGAAAGGCTTTCAAACGGATTCGGAGCTGTTCGCCTTCTTCGACAGTACGGAATCCAAAGCGTCATTTTCTCCAGCCACGACACAGGAGCGTGCATTGAACGCGCAATGAGCGATGAAGTCGGCGCAAGAGGATTTGTCTCAAAACTCAGCGATGAAAAACTTCTGCTGGACGCGGTGAATGCCGTTGCTGAGGGAAAAACTTTCATCCAGCCGGATTTGGTTACAAGCCTTTTGAATACACAGAGTATTTTTTCCATACTCACGAAACGAGAAAAGCAGATTGTAAAGTTGATTCAAGACGGGCGTTCAAACTATGAGATTGCACAGTTCCTCGAAATAAAAGTTTCCACGCTTGAAAATTACTTGAGCGTCATTTACGACAAAATCGGCTGCAAAAACAAAGAGATGCTACTAAAAAAACTTTCATAAAGGCGGTTTTATCTGATGGATTTTTATTCGGCAGAGGCAAAGATTGCGGTTTTCCATTTTATAGAACTTCTTGCGATAATTTCGATTCTCTGCGTTTCTTTTGTAATCATACTTTTGCTTTATATTAAAAAAAATGAAAAAAACAGGCAGCTTGAAAAAAAGAACAAGGAAGAAAGACAGAAAGCAAAGGCAATAATTCAAGTTCAGGAAGACGAAAGAAGGAGAATCAGCCGAGATTTACATGACACTGTAACGCAGGACATCAGAACCGCCCTTCTTTTTTGGCACAAAATCAGTTCTCTGCCTGAATCAGCGAATTTTTCAGAGCAGCAAAAAACTCTGCTAAATAAAATACAGTCGATTGAAGAATCGAATCTGAAAAACATCAGG
>CAUUVZ010000085.1:0-6375 GCA_963548875.1 uncultured Treponema sp.
TACCGGGATCGTCGAATAACGGCTCAAAGGTAACATGGTAGTGTTTTGCTCTGACATTTTCCCGAAGCGCATCAATACGCCACAGTTCTGCTTTCCTCGTCACCGTAACACCAAACCATGCGTTTTCCAGATCGGTGTCAAACTCCAGCAAATCAGGTCTCTTGGTAAGGAACAGGAACTGATGCTGTGGATTTTCACGGATCTTTGCAAATACCTCTTCTCTCCATTCCGGCTTCCATCCGGATAGATCGCTCATGCCGGTAAGAAGAAAGTTCTGCGGACGTTTCTTTTCCATCATCTTGAGCTTACATGGGAAGAACTCAGGAACAGAGAAATCATCAATCATATGCCAGCGTTTCACATTGTTGCGGGCATAGCAATATGCACACCCCACTGTGCAGCCGATGACGATATTCATGTTCTGAATCTGATTTTTGATACAAATACTCATGACTCCTGCCAATCCTCAAGATTCTTTCTGATGCGGTCGAGGCATTCCTCAAACCGGGTAATTTCTTCCTCTGAAAAACCTTTGTAGTAAATGCTGCCCATCTCATCAGATACAGAATCGTACTCGCCCTTTAAGGCATGTGCTTTCTCAGTCAGAAACAGGAGTGTTTTCCTTTTGTCCGTTTCAGACTGAACGCGGCTTATCAGCCCTTGATTTTCCATTCTTTCCAGCATCGTCGTAAGAGAAGTTATCGCTAATCCACATTTGATCGAAAGTGACCCAATCGGGATTCCATCCTCCTGCCACAGCACATAAAGAATACGCCCCTGGGCTCCATTGAACGCATCAATATTCTTTTCACTGAGAATCTTCTCAAAGATCCGGTCTCCAAGCTGTTTTATTTTGGTAACAAGGAATCCTCCATTCATTTCCATACAAAACTCCTATATAGTAGTTTATCAAAACATACTATATAGGAGTTTTGTTGTCAACAGTTTGTATGTCTAAAAGGATGAAAGCTTATATTACTAAGCGGAAAGACAATATCTTAAAAATTAAAGGTTATGACAGGAGCTTTTAAGACCGGTTTTACGGATTTTAGGTTTGTCTATCGGCGGCGGCAAAGAAGTGAAAGTCTGTAAAACCCGTTTTTAATGCTCCTGCAGATTGTGTAAAACCGCTTTTTACTTGCGCTCGCAAATATATGTTGTCGCAAATTCTTCTCCGGTGCTTGGAGAGCCGTTGTAGTCTTTGTATGCGGAGAAAATAAATCCCGAGTTGTTTAGCAGCTTTGATAAGTCTTTTTTTCGTAACGGAAGAAGTTGTACGGAAGAGGCGCCGCATTCTTTCGTAAGCGCATTTGTAAGTTCCGCCGTAAAAATTATATGTTTTTTATCGTTAAAATCGTAAGAACGTTTAAATACGTATTTATCCGTGCATATTTCTCTAAAAGAGAAATTTTTCGTGCAAAGAATTTTATCGTAATTCAAAAGTTCAAAGACGAATTTGCCGCCGTTTTCAAGAATTTTATGCACTTTTTCAAAAAATTCCAAAACTTCATCATAATCTCTAAGATGCGGAAGCGTATTTCCAAAGCATAAAACGCCTTGAGCTTTCGGCAATTTATCTATGTTCAGCATGTCGGTTTTTCTAAATTCCGCTTTCATACCGGGTTTGATTTTTGCCGCCGCTTTTTCTACCATATGCTCGCTTGAATCGATTCCGATTATGCCGTACCCGTCTGCGGCAAGAGAAAGTGCAAGTTCGCCGCTTGCACAGCCTGCATCTATCAAAAGTCTTTCTTTATCGGGAAAAATATTTTTTACAAAACCGGCGAGTTCTTTGTCGAGGGGAAAGATATTGTCGTATTCATCCGCGAGTATGTTGTACAGTTCCATAAGTATAATATAAGGTTAAACGCGGCGGATGTTTAAGTAAAATGATTGGGGAGCCTTTTGTAAGAAGAATAAAAAATGGGACGGTCAAAATAAAAATCGTGTTTTAAGACCGTCCCGTTTTATTTACCGCAGCATTATCGCGAGATTAAAATCTAAATGCCGCAAGCAATCGAATTATTTTCCGGTGTTAAGGAAATTCGATGTAAATACGCGATCCGGAAGCGGTTTGTCCAGAGCGAGTTTTAAAATCTTTATGGATGTCGAATGTCCCGTCTGCACATTTTCAAGTTTACTTTCGTAAGTAATCGTATAGCCGCTTTCATTTTTGATTGACGGCACGGTAAGAACTTTTAAAAGCTTTTCGTTTTTATCGTAGAGTTCCGTATAGACAGGAATATATGTCGCTTTATCCACCCATGTGATGCGGAATTTATACTGACTTGCTTTTGCATCGACAGGAATTTCTTTTACCTTGTAGCAGTCGAATTCGGTTCCGCCTACATTTTTCTTTTCGTCGCCAAGATACTGATGTTCATCTTCCGAAACTTCTCGGGTTGAAAGATCGTCATAAGTGGCATCGGTTCCCATAAAAGATTTGCTGCCTTCGCTTGAATTAACACGTCTGGTATTTTTAAGAGCGGGAAGATAAATCCACTTGTCATCTGCACGGTTTTTGTTCTCTTTAAGCAAAAAGCGGGTATCTTTGACATTTGCAGGGGACATAAAAATCATGACGGCATCCGTAAGACCGTCGCTGTTCCGGCCAAACTCATGGATTTGTCGCACTTCTTTTGTTCCCGCTTTATCGACAAGAGTCATTTCAACTATCGATTCGGAAAACTTAGGCTTTTTCAAATCCCGTGCTTTTTGGATAATTTCCGTTCCTTTTTCGTCTGCAAAAGCATTCAAACCTGCAAGACAAAAAGCCGTTCCCAATACAACAAAAAACTTAATCTTTTTGTTTATCGACTTCATACATTTCCTCCATGCGAATTACGCATAAAATATTCTATAAGCTGCAAAAAACTTCGATTTTGCTAAGCTTAAAGTTTGCTGTTTAAAAGCTGCACGGGGCGTTGCGGGGTGTCCCCGCAGAGGGGGCAGCTGAAAAACCTTTCGGTTTTGAAGCGAGGGGGAGACATCCCCCTTTGTGCTATAAATTCTCCCGTTCTTCTTTCGGTCTTATAAACTTAGGATCGGATGCGTTTAATATTCCGGGAATAATCGTCATTGCAAGGAAACTTGACGTAAACATTACGATTGCAACGAGAATTCCTATGTAGCGCAATACGATGAATTTTGAAAGCGACAGCACGAGAAATCCCAATCCTACTGCAAGTGCATTCGTTACGATTCCGTGTCCGCTTTTGCGGAATGTTTGGCGCGTAACTTTTACGAGATCGTCGGTTTTGGAGCGTTCTTCTTTGTATGTCGAAAGGAAGTGAATCGTGTAATCTATTCCGACTCCGACTGCAAGGGATGCGATTATGCTTGTTATAAAGTCGAGATTGATTCCTGCAAAACCCATTATCATATAGTTGATTAAGATTGCGAAAATCAGAGGGATTGCGCCGAGTAGTCCCGCTTTTACGGACTTAAATGATACCGTGATGATTATGAATACTGAGGCAATCGAAACTATGAGGCTTGTAAATTGACTTGTAACAATCATGTCCGACATTGTGTATTCCATTTCTCCGGAGCCGGTGAGTTCAATCGTGTAGCCTTCCGGAAAATGTTCCGCCGCGTATTTTTTTACGTCGTTAATGATTTCGCCTGAGATTTCTGTAGAATGGTTTCGGAGCTGGCAAGTAACGCGCATCGTTGTAGGACTTAAATCGTCGTCTATAAATCGTCCCAACGAACCGCTTAGCAATGTAAGGTAGCCGTTTACGACTCCGCTTAATTCCTGTCTTGTTGCTACAGGATATTTTGCAGGATCGTAAGGAATCTCATAATATGCGGCGCCGTTGTAATTTATTTGCTTCATAAGGTAGTCTACAATTTTTTCGACGGTGGCATATTTTCCGCCTGCCGCAATATATGCCTGCGAGAGCCAGTCGAGCATTTGCTCCGTCGTCATAGTTTCTGCAAGGCGCGCGGAATAAATTATATTCGGGTCGGTAAAACTTTCCGAAGATGTTGCGGAAACGTCGGCTTCGCTTGTGCCGTTATCCGCGCCGTCCGTTTCATCTCCAAAGCTCGAAAAAGATTCATCACCGAAGCTGCTGAACGAGTCATCTCCGAAACTTGAAAATTCTCCTATCGAATCCGAATCGTTCTGTGCTGCGGCAGCAAAACTCTGCGGCGTTCCGGGTACGTGCCAAACCTGGTTTATGCGCTTGATAAATGTTGTAAGTGAAACGATTTTTCCTATGCCCTCATATTTATTTTGCAGGTAGGATTGCATATTATCAACGGCTTCCAAGAGCTCCGGATTTGTTATACTGCCTCTTTCTTTGCCGCTTATTAAAAAGAAAATGCTGTTCGTGCCGGCAAATGCGTTGTCTACATATTCAATGTCCTGCCGCATTTTACTGTCTTTAGGAAAATAACTTATAAGCGAGGTGTCGATTTTTAAATAGCGTAAGCCCCACACGGACAAGACGATAATTATGACCGACGTAACTGCAAGGCGCGCTACCGTACCGCAGAAGAATTTATATATTCTATACAATGTGTCGCCGCTAGCTTCGTTAATGGATTTTCCGCCGCGCCTTTTAAGCGTTTTTTCAAGTTTCGCTTTTACTTTTTCCGTCATGTGTTCGAGACGGGCTTTCTTGCCTCTCGTTTTGTAGGGTCGGACGAGCAAAACGGCGGGAATAAACGTTACGGAAAGCAGCAGCGAGAATAAAACGCCGAGTGCCGCAAAAATGGAAAAGCTGTGGAGCGGACCTATGGGACTTGTAACAAGTGAAATAAATCCTACAACGGTTGTAAGCCCCGCCAGCATGACGGCAAGAAAAACTTCTTCAAGTCCGCTGAAAATAGCATCTTCGTATAATTCTTTTGTCATTTCTCCTTCAACGCAATCCAGCGCGACATAATAATGCGTAAGTACGTGGATTCCGTATGCGGAACCTACTGCGATAAGCGCGACCGGAATTACGCTTGAAACCAGCGTGAACGTTATGCCTAAAATCCCCATGATTCCGCACGTCATCGCGGCGGACATAAATACCGTCAAAAGCGGTAAAAGCGTTCCATCCAAAGTTTTAAAGCTGAAATACAAGGAAATCAAAACAACTATACCTACAAGCGGGATAAGCCGCATAAGGTCGGAAAGCATATATGACCTTGCGTTTTCGGATATTACCGGCTCTCCGAAAAGTTTGTACTTTAAGCTGTGTCCCGCGCATTCTTCTTCTGTAATTTTTCGCACTTCATCCAAAATTGTTTGGAGCCGGGTGGAATCCGGCGGAGAATTGCGTAAGTCGCTTTTTGCGGCTTTTACGGCGGCTTTTGCGTCTTGTAAATTCCGTTTTAGCGTTTCAGAGTCTGCCGCGCTTATTGAAGAGTCGGCATTTTTAAGAGCCGCTTTTGCTTCGTTTAGCATTGCCTGCGCGTTATCGTATTCCGCTTGAACGTCGCTTTTGGGTTTTAGCGAAATCTGCATTTGCGTTGCGGTATTATCGTCGTTGATTATGACGCGGTTATACATATCGCTCCATTCCGCAAGTCTTTGTCTAAGCTGTGAAATATCTTCAGGTGAACCCGTATACGTATCGGGAATAAGCTGCGTTGCGGTTATGGAGCCGTCCTGATCGCAAACAAAGTCTATGTGCGTAAGAGAATCCAGCTCTTCTACGTCGGGGATTTCCAACACACGGTCGGAAATCTTTCTTACGACATCGATATATTCCGGCGTAAGAATCGTAGAGTTTCCGGCATCAAGGCTTATTCCGAGAGCGAGCATACTTCCGAACTGTTCTTCCGTTTTTTGAAGCCGCACATAGGAAATGTCTTTCTGCGGAAAAAACTGACGCAGCGAGTTGTCCAAAGTCAAATCCTTGATAAAAAATCCGAGCACACCCGAAAGAGCTATGCAGGAAATTATAATCAGCCAAGGATGTTTGAAAAACGATTTAAGAAATTTTTTCATTTTATTAACTCCATGAAAAACTTATGAATCGGAATAATTGCGGAACGCATATTTTTTGAATGTTCAAAGGTTCAAACAATTAAACTGATAAACGCGAATATAATGATAAAGTAATAGCGTGTCAATCGAGATGATTATCAAACACGGAAATCAATTTTCAAAGCATTGACTTCCGTGCTCTCATAAATCCTAATTACTTAGTATCCTTAATTTCGAGTTTTATAAACTTAAAGCTTATATTTTTCTAAGGCAAGCCTTAAACCCGTTATTTCAAGGGATGACGGCGGACGGAAGAACGGGACGAGAAAGACATAACGAATTCGCCGTCCGCTTCAAGTTTCGAAAATTCAAAACTTGTGCAACCGGTCATAGGCTGTAGATTTCCCACTTGGGTGCAATAAAGAATCTTTTATGCAATTTTGCGT
>CAUUVZ010000086.1:0-6309 GCA_963548875.1 uncultured Treponema sp.
AGATGCTCTCTAAAATGGATACGCTCAGTATGGGCAAGCGCGCTTGCATCTACGACGATAATTTTAGAGCTCAGATCCTTTTTTCATGCTGAGGCCCTGAATGCACTGATCCGATTCCCATTAATTTTGAGCTTTACAAACTCAAACAAATATTTTTTCCGAGTCAAGCTCCAAATCGTTTGTACCGGTTATGTATTATTTCTCCGTCCGCCGCCCTTTGGAATCCCAATTCTTTCATACATTTTAATTTTTTTAGGTACCCATACACGATATTAAAAAAAATAGAGAAATTCGACATTAGGCTTATTTAAACAAAAGAAACACCGCAGGAATTTTATCCGGCATTGAAAGAGCTGTTTTTCTCCATTCGGAAACGGTTTTTGTGCGTATAAATTCGGCTTCACAGGTAAGCCCTTGCGCAATACAAAGCTTTGTTTCAGGGCGGCAGGTTTGCAAGATTGCTTCAAGCATTTTTTTATTTCTGTATGGTGTTTCAATAAAAATCTGTGTCTGGTTATCTTTATAAATTTTTTGTTCCAATTTACGTAGTGCGACTGCACGTTCTGCCGGCTTCGGCGGAAGATAACCGTTGAATGCAAAGTTTTGCCCGCAGAAACCGCTGGACATTAAACCCATTATAATGGAGGACGGACCTACAAGAGGTACAACTTTAAAATTCCTTTTGTGTGCCAGTGCAACTATTATCGCACCCGGGTCAGCAACAGCAGGACAGCCGGCTTCCGAAATAATTCCTATGGATTCACCGGCTTCCAGCGGATCAAGATAATGCGCTACGGAATTATCAAGCGTATGCTCATTCAATTCAAAAAAAGTCAGAGCGTCTATATCGATTTTATTGCTAGCTTTTATTAAGAATCTAATCGCAGAGCGTCTATTTTCTACTATATAGTATTTGATTTTTTTTAATATTTCGATGTTGTAAGTCGGAATCACCTGCTCAAACAGTTCTCCTCCGAGCGTTACCGGAATAAGATATAGTGCCGTCTGCATGGGGGTTATTATAAAAAATAGAGTATTTTCTTTCAATATTTTGCTATTGCAGAATAAAATATGTGTAATTTTGACACTATTGAGTGGGGCAAAATTTCAGCCAATGAGTAGAAAAGTCTAATTTTCGGCAGTATTTCATATATTTTGCAAGCAAAGTTTTCAGTTCATCATTCGAAAAGAGAGATTATATCTACATGATATAAATATATTTCTTTATCATGTAAGAAATTATCGATGTAAATAGCACTTTATGCAAGGTGTTTTATTCACACTTTTATTGCGAATACAAGTTGGCACGCCGGTTGCTTAATATAAGCGAGAGAAAACGAAGCTCTCGAAAAGATAAAATAAATAAAATGCTTGGAGGCATACCTATGAACGAAATTACGCTTTTTGATTCACTTTTCAATGATGGAATGGGTGGGATTATGAATGTACCTGTGTACAATCACACCGCTTTTATGCCTAAGGTAGATGTAAAAGAAGATTCGGAAGCTTATACAGTGGAGATGGATTTACCGGGGCGAAATGAACAGGATGTGGATATTGAGCTTGACCATAACACTTTGATTATATCTTCTAAAAAAGAAGAAAATCGTAATGAAGAAGCTCAAGAAAAAAAGGAAAAAGGTAAATGGCTTATAAGGGAGCGCAGAATTTCTTCCTTTAGACGGAGTTTTACTTTGCCTGAAGATGTAAATCTTGAAGAAGTGAAAGCTTCTTTCAAAAACGGAATTCTTTCCGTAAGGCTTCCGCGCCGCGCACTTCCGCAGCCTAAAAAAATTGCCATTGAAGCTGTTTAATTGTAAATACCGCAGTGTAGTAACATAGCTTTCGTCGGTGCAAGGTTTCGGTAAACAAGTCTGCTTTTGGATTTGTCATCCGAAAACTTGCACCGCTTATTTTTTTTATCGAATTTAACGGCGTGCTTTGCAAATATCACTTCTGCCGCAGTTAATGAAAGTGCCGTCTGTTTGCAGCTCCTGCGTTATATTTCAGTTTCTTTGAACACTCGATTGCGGTATAGGTTTGGACTCAATATCGATTGTTTTCCGTTTAATAGTCCGCATGAGTAATCGGTTCTTGACAAATGAATCCTCAAAATTACAATACCTCGTGTGGCAAAGTTTGAACGGAAAACAAAAGAAGAACGCAAAACGGAAATTATGGATGCTGCAAAAAAAGTCTTTTTGAGCAAAGGATACCGTTACGCAACTATGGAAGATATAGTCGCTGCTACAAGTCTTTCCAAAGGCGGCGTTTACCAATATTACAAAAGTACAAAGGCGATTATGTTCGACATAATGCAGAGAGGAAATTATTTTCGTTATCGCAGAACCGAAGAAGTGATTGCTTCCATCCCGGAAACGGACGATATGGCGGAAATAATAACTCAAGCCGTTATAGCGAAAATATTCGATCGTCTGCCGGAAAAACAGCTTTACATTATGTTTCTGTCTGAAATTCAGTATGACAAAGAGACCGAAGATTTATTTTTTACGCTTGAAGAACAAGGTTGGTCGCTGGCAATTCAAAATATGAAATCTTTTTTCGAGGGAAAGAAAAAACCTGCAATACTTGAAAACAAAAACTTTGAAAAGCATATTTTTCCAAAATTATATATGAGAATTTTAAACGGCATTCTTGTGATGTACGAACTTTTCAGCGATAAAGAGATTTTTGAAGAAAACAGGCGGGAAGTTTATGAACTGGTTTACACCATAATAAAAAAATCTTTCGACTCATACAAATCTACCGAAACTACTTGAAGCAGCCCTACTAAATCTGTATCATTATTAAAAATGTACAGCAAAAATGTATAAATATACATTTTCATGCGCATCCGATGTAATACTTATGCAATACTTCACGAATCGATAGGAGCGTCTATGTTTAAAAAGAATAATCCGGATTCATTTGTAAGAAAACTTTCGGCACTTGCGGAATTCAATGACCCGATAAATCCCGATCTTTATGCCAAATACGACGTTAAACGCGGTTTGCGCAATGCAAACGGAACGGGTGTGCTTGTCGGTCTTACAAAAGTCGGCGATGTTGTGGGTTATAGCATCGGTGAAAACGGAGAAAAACTTCCTATTCCCGGAAAACTTCTTTATCGCGGTTACGATGTTGTTGACCTTATAAAAGATGCAGAAAAATCCAATCAGTTCGGATACGAGCAGTGTGTATATCTTTTGCTTTTCGGGGAGCTGCCGACACAGGAACAGCTTGATGAATTTACGCAATATCTGGGGATGTGCCGCACGCTTCCGCCGAATTTTACGGAAGACATGATTATGAAAGCTCCGTCAAACGACATTATGAATAAGATTCAGCGCGGTGTTTTGGCAAGCTATTCCTATGATTCCGCGCCGGAAGATCGTTCCATTGCAAACAATATGCGTCAATGTATTGAGCTTATATCACGTTTTTCAACGCTTGCCGCATACGGCTATCAGGCAAAACGCCGCTACTACGACGAAAAAAGTATGTACATTCACAATCCGCTCCCGAATCTTTCGACTGCGGAAAATTTTCTGCATCTTATACGCGCTGATATGCAATATACAAAACTTGAAGCGGATACTCTCGATCTTGCATTGATTTTGCACGCGGAACACGGCGGCGGAAACAATTCAAGTCTTACCGTTCACGTAGTTTCTTCCGCCGACACCGACACGTATTCTTCGATTGCAGCTGCGGTCGGTTCTCTTAAAGGGCGCAGGCACGGCGGCGCAAATATCCGCGTCGTAGAAATGATGGATGAAATCAAAACGAACGTAAAGAATTGGGATAATGAAAAAGAAATCCGCGATTATCTTTATAAGATTGCAAAAGGGAAAGCCTATGACGGGACGGGACTTATATACGGAATGGGACACGCCGTATACACGGTCAGCGACCCGAGGGAAATTCTTTTGCGCGATAAAGCGGAAAAACTTGCAGAAGAAAAAGGACTGCTTGATGAATTCAATTTGTACCGTATCATCGAAGATTGCGCTCCCGAGATTCTTGTTACCGTTCATGAATCCGCAAAAGGGATTTGTCCGAATGTCGATTTTTATTCGGGATTCGTATATTCGATGCTCAATATTCCGCGTGAACTTTTTACGCCTCTTTTCGCAATTTCAAGGATTGCAGGCTGGTCTGCACACAGAATTGAAGAAATAGTTGCCGGCGGCAGAATATATCGCCCGGCGTTTAAAAACGTTTGCGAAGAGCGCACATATATTCCTATTGAAAAGCGCAAAAAAAAGCGGTTTAGATGAGCCTTGCACGTCTTGATAAAATTCTATCGCATGAGGGATTCGGAACGCGCAAGGGAATAAAGCGGCTTTTGCGTCTATGCGATGTGCGTATAAACGGTGTGCGCGTTATTGATTCCGGTGCGCCTGTAAATCCCGATACGGATGAGATTTCCGTTGACGGAAAAATTGTTACTCCGGCTAAAAATATTTACATTATGATGAATAAAGCGGGCGGTGCGGTGAGTGCGAATAAAGACGGACTCCATCGTACCGTTTTTGACTTTTTGGATGAAAAATATCGAACGGCGCACTTGCAGGAAAAACTCCATATTGTCGGAAGACTGGATATTGATACTGAAGGTCTTTTGCTTTTTACAACCGACGGCAAACTTACGCATAAGATAACGTCCCCAAAATCACACTTCCCGAAATCGTATTTTGTGCGCCTTGAAAAAGCCGAATCACCTGCGCGGCAAGAAAAAATTACGCAGATGTTTTTTGAAGGTGTTCATATTGCGGCAGAAGATAACGACGGTGAGGCGGATTGCAAAAGCGCGCTGCTTGTATGGCATTCTCCCGAATCTTGTATGTTAACGATTACGGAAGGGCGTTATCACCAAGTTAAGCGTATGTTTAAAGCAGTCGGAAATAAAGTCGAATATTTAAAGCGTAGTTCGATAGGCGCACTTCACCTTGATAACACTCTCGAGCCGGGAGAATACCGTGAACTTACCGCAGAAGAAATCCGTTCTCTTTTTGATTTTTAGCGGTTTCTCCGCCGCCGGTTGTTATCCCGTTGAAAAATACCGGAAAATGTTTTTACGACGATGTTTCGGCAGATTATTTTTACAATTTTTTTTCTTATATAAGAGAGATTTGACGTTTAAAAAGAGAGAACCTGCAACTTTTTTTTCATAATCGCATATCATATTTTGATTGACATGCCTCTTTGCGCTCATTAGATTATTCTGAACTTTTCATTTAGGAGGAAATATGAAAAGAAATTGTTTTATAGCATTTGTTGCCGCTTTTACGGTGATTTTTACCGTGGGCTGCAAAAAATCAAAATCCAACGGGACTTTTGTTATCGGTGCAACTCCGGTACCTCATGCGGAATTCTTAAATCTCGTAAAAGACGATCTTGCCGAAAAGGGAATAAAACTGGAAATTCGGGAATTTACGGATTACGTCGTGCTTAATGACGCGGTAGAATCCGGCGAACTTGATGCCAATTATTACCAGCATATTCCGTACATGGAGTCTACAAACAAGGAGAAAAACTATCATCTTGTAAATGCCGGAGGAATACATATTGAACCTTTTGCGCTTTATTCAAAGAAGTATAAGAATCTTGCGGATTTGCCGGACGGTGCATCCGTTGCAATACCGAATGATCCTACAAACGGCGGACGCGCGCTTCTGCTTTTGCAATCGGCACAGCTGATAGAACTTAAAGACGGTGGAAATGTTGCTTCTACACCTCTTGATGTAGTAAAGAATCCCAAAAATCTTAAATTCAAAGAGATAGAAGCGGCTTCCCTTCCGCGCGTACTTACGGATGTAGATGCTGCTGCAATAAACGGAAATTATGCAATACCGGCGGGGCTAAGCGTAACTAAAGACAGTCTTTTTGTGGAAGGCAGTGATTCTCCGTATGTAAATATTGTTGCAGTGAAAGCCGGTAATGAAAATAAGCCTGAAGTAAAGGCACTTGTAAGCGCGCTGCAAAGCACGAAAATTAAAGAGTATATTTTACAAAAATACCCGAACGGCGAAGTCGTAGCTGCGTTCTGATATTTTTCTGTAACACGTTAACAGGTTCGGCAATCGTAGACTTTATGCAAAGTTGAAGATTGCCGAACCTGTTTTTTTTAGCGAAGAAAGAAAACAATAATAAACGATGTTTCTGTCATATCGATTTTAAATCGAACCGAAAGAGCCGTAAGAAGATAAAAAAGGAAGAGCTAAGAGCAGAAAAAAGAGAAAAAGTGAAGAAAAAAGTGAAGAAAAAAGTGAAAAAGCAAAAAAGTAGAAAAAAAGATAAAAAAAA
>CAUUVZ010000087.1:0-5913 GCA_963548875.1 uncultured Treponema sp.
CTCCGCTCGGATATTCGGTAAGGAGGACATGGAAATTTGCTTTCATTTCGCTTACGAGTTTTTCCGGCGGAAAATACGGATTTACGAGATAGCAAAAATCTTTCATTTGCGGGAAACGCCAGTAGCCTCCGTAACGTTTTTCGAGACTGTGCAGCTTTTCACTTCCGGTTTTAAAGCGGTCTTCCGCAATCGCAAGGTCTGCAGGATCGTCGATTTCGTACCAGTCGCTGCCGCTTACGACGAGTCCTTTAAGCGATGACGACGATAAAAATGAAATAACTTTTAAGACCTGTTCGTAATATTCGTTTTTACCGAAAGATTTTTGATATGCGTCAAGGAAGGGCAGATAATACTGCTCGGAAAACTCTTTGGAAAATTTATAAATGTTGACCGTTTTGTAATAATGCTCGGTGTCAGCCCAATTAAAGCGGACTTTATCGAGCATACCGGTGATACAGCGTTTTTCGTCAAGAAGCGTGCAGGTACCGTCCATCCATGCCTCAAACGGAGAGACGACCGCAAGATTTTTGTCGGGAGAGTCGATGAGTGACTTTAAGATTTCCGGCTTAAAAATCAAATCGCTTTCAAGCAAAATCGTATCGTCTTTTGCCATCTCGCTTCCGGCAAGAAACAGCGAATAAATATTATTCGTCGTATCGTACACCGGATTTTCGATGTAGTCGATTTTCATGCCGTTTAGATTTTCCGCATTGAATTTGGACGCAATAAAATCTTTTAAAAGTGCGCCCTTATAACCGACTACAACGACCAACCGTTCAATTTTGTTTGCGACAAGTGCCTCAATCGTATATTCAATCAAGGTTTTTCCGTTGACCTTGACCATGCACTTTGTCGCGTCCTTTGTATAAGACTTGAGCCGCTTTCCCATTCCCGCGGCTAAAATGATTGCCTGCATAGATTTCTCCTCATTTTTATAAAAATATACATATCTGCCGATTTGCGGCAGTCGGTTTTATTATCATTTTTCGGTGTTCAACCGATTTCTCATGCACTTACTCCACGCGGCGGCAGCGTCCGGAACCCGAAATATTCATTCGGACTTCCGGCGTGTTGCGGTATAAAACGCTGCCGGAACCGGCGATTTTTGCCGCAAGCATCTTTTGCGCGTTCACTTCGATGGAGCCGGAGCCGGCAATAGTGCAATCAACATTGACTGCCGGCAAGTCAAACGCTTGTATTCTGCCGGAACCAGAAACGGAGCATTTCAAATTCTCCGCTTTGCCGCTCAAAAGAATATTGCCTGAACCGCTGATTTTTGCAAGTACGCTCTCCGCTTCAATATCCGCAGAAATACTGCCGGAGCCGGTAACGCTCAGTCTGCTTGCGGCGGCAGGCATTTTGCAGTCGGAAAGAATAATATCGCCTGAACCGGCGGCGGCGATTTCTTTTATCTCAGGCAGGGATACGGAAACCTTTCCTTTCATGGACTTTATGCGCGCGCCCTTTACAGTACCGACGGTCAAAACGCCGTCTTCAACGCAAACGTCAATATAATCAAATACATTGGCATCCGCTGTAAGTTCAAACGAATATTCGCTGTCCTGCGAGACGGTCATCGCGATCGGAAGCGCAAAACGAATGCGGTCAAATCCGCGCACATCAAAGCTCCGCGTTTCTATAACACCGTTTCCTTTTACCGTCTTTGCAAAAGCGTTTGCGGCACAGTTTGAAAAAGCGAATGCCGAGAAAACAAATACAAAAAGTGCCGCACCCAATGATTTTCTCATCATTTCCCACCGTTTAAGTCATTCAACTTACCGATCATAAAGTCCGCAATCGCCTCGCCTGCTCTGCCTTCATTTTGCCACGCTTCTTCTTTTGCAGTTTTGCGGGCAGCGGCAAGTTCCGCGCTGTCGCTTGCAGAATTGATAACGTTTTTGATGTCGGCAAAATGCTCTTCCTTTAGTTCTATGCCGATTTTTTTGAGCGTTTCAAACTGCCAAATTTTTTTGCCGTTATCCTCAAGGTCATAGGCGTCATAGGGACGCAAATCCAAGTCCGCGTTGACATACATAACCGGCTTGTCGCACAAAAACGTGTAATCGTAGATGATTCCAGAAAAATCGGAAATCATAATGTCGGCTTTTTTCATCGAATAAATATTGTCGCGCTCGTAGTCCCATTCGACATTCGCAGTATTTTTATATTTTTCGGTAAGCTTTTCGAGCATCGCGCTTTCAGACTTTTTCGACTGCGGATGCGGACGGACGATAATATGCCAGCCTGTCGCGGCAAGCGGGTCGAGCAGCTTTTCGCCGTAGCGCGAAAGAAGCGCGCTTTTTCCCCACGACGGCGAGACGAGAACCGTAAAAACGTGATTTTCTTCCGGCGGAATGGATTCCATGCGCTCTTTTAAAACGTCGAGATATGGACAGCCGACGGTTACAAGTTCTTTTTCGTGAATGCCGCGCATTTTTTCAAGCGCGCGGATGTCTTTTTTCTGATAGTCGCCGGACAAAAGCACCGAATCGAAAAAATCCAAGCCGAACAGGCGGTACATTGTCGCATCGCTTGCCGCATGAAGAACATGTGCATAATGTTTGACGTTCCGGCTCCGCTTCATCTGGTAGACTTGCAGTCCCGGCGTCGTCATCAAAACGACTCCTGCGGAAATCATGTTGAGGCGCGCAAACGCCGCATTCCCCTCTCCGATAAACTCAGGCTTTACGAATTCATAGTTTTCTTCAAATGCGGGATCGTCTTTTGCCGACGTGTAATAGGTCAAAGGAATTTTACGCCGTTCAAAGGCATCGGCAACCGGTTTAAAAACATTCCGGTATTGTTTGCCCTCGACATAAACGACATAATTTTTAAATGTAGAATCCGTCGTATCGATGCCGCTTTTTTTGCCGGATAAAAACACTTTGAATTTCAAAAGTGCCGCCTTGCTCAAAAAAAACAGCGTAGCCGCCGCTCCGATGAGAATCGAAAAAAGCATACTGCCCGTTCCCGGGTCGATATACAAAAATATTCCGTTCATTATTGGATCTCCTTTTCTTCTGCGCGGCTCCAGTTGGAAGCCTTAAAAATATCGTCTTTTACTTTCCACCAGTGGGAGGCAGGTATGTTGAATTTGTATTTGCCGTTCATGTACGGTTGGTGCCTATCGTTTATAGAAATGATAACGCCGTCTTTTTTAAGCGTAGACGTATCAAGGGGAACGGACTTGCCCGTAAACGGATTGACGGGGTTTTCGACAAGACCCTTTAAAAGAAGACTCGGCGTGTCGGCGTTTGTCATAAACGTATCGTCTTCATGGAATGTGCTTTCTGCATTAAAGTCCTTAAACAAAAGCAGAGGATGATAATGTCCTCGACCTTCATAAGTTCCTCCGGCAATTTGAGAATCAAGTTCAGCATCCGGCTCCATATCTTCCTCATATCCGTTACAGCCGTGATCGGAAACGATAACTATTCTTGTGTTATCGTAAATATTGTTATCTTTTAGATAATCAAGCCATAAACCAATCATTTTTAATGCCGCAATCTGCGTATGATAATCAAGACTGTCTTTGTATTTTGAGTTTCCTCTATCGGTAACGGTTTTTACAGGAACATAATCAGGTGCCTGCAGCAAAAGATTCTCATGGGTAAGCTCATTGACCATGCAGACATAAGAACCGTTTTCCGTATCGGAGACAGATGTAAGCTGCTTTAAATAATCAAGCGCGGAATAATTATCGATAACGACTTTGACATTAGTAATTTCCGAATCGGTATTAAAATACAAGCCTGAATTATATATAAGTTTTCGGAACATAATAGGAGTTTCTCTGAATAAACTGAAAAACAACAAATTCCGTTTTAATATTCTATCGGTGCCGTCAAAACTGTTTTCTCCACTATGTTCAATACTCCACAATTTAGTGTATTGTCCTATTGTTTTATATCCTTTTATCAGAGGAAAGGGTTCCATAAAACTCAAATCACAGAAACCGGCATAGTTCCCCCATGACGGATCGGTAATTGCGGCGGAAAATCCTTTTTGCTCGGTAAAAATACGTGGCAACATTAAAAGCGACTCGTTATGTTTTTGAACAAGTGGAGTATCAGCTCGTCTGTTCATTTCAAGCGGAGTATAATCATACCCGCCGTAAATTCCAGGAGAGCCCTGCAAAGTGTGTCCGTTAAACGAAACAACATTATTGTAAAAAACAAAGCCTTTGTATTTTTCGTAAAGACTGGAATCTTCCCTAAACATTTCGTCAATATATTGACTTTGCGCACGGTCGAGCATAAAAAGCACGACGTTTTGGTGATTTTTTGAAAGATGAAAAATCGGTTCAATAGAAGCAGAGGTTTGTGCGCTGCCGGATTTTTTGTATTCAGAATAGTTTTTTGAAATCGAAAAAATATTTGCAAGAGATACGGCACCGAGCGCAAGAACTAAAATCGAAGAAATCGTGGAAAGTATCTTACCACTTTTGAATTTCATCAAAAACAACAATGCTGGAATCAATGCAATTATAGTAAGCATATTTACAAAAGAAATGAGAGATAACCGCTTAAAATCCGGCGCATAAAGGAATGTCAGCGATGAAGACACATCCCCATATCTAAGCATGAATACATAAGAATTGATGAGTGAAATATAAGCTAAAGCCGACATAACGAATGCAAGCACAGTCTGAATTTTCTTGCCGAATAAAAAGTAAACGCAAAGTGCCCAAAACAAGAAAATTCCTGCCGCCTGCAAACCCGTATTACCGATAAAATAAAGCGGATTTGAGTGTACGCCGATTCCTGCAAATTCTATAGGAGAAGAAGAAACCAGTGCCGACGGCAGAACAAATCCTGAAAGCAAAAACAATACGGCACATGAAACGATATACAGCGTATGACGGATTTTAGTGTTTTCAACAATAGGAGTAAGCATTCCGTCGAGCAGCTTTTGAACCGCTTTTACAATCTGCGGCATTGCAATAATTACAGCGGACATAAAAATAAACATTACTTTATACAAGGGCTTACCGGAAAAGAAAAAGACTACATAAACCGCTAAAAATCCCAACATAACGCATATACAAATCCAAAAGACTTTTAGAGGATTTTTAAGCTTGTAAAAAATGTTTTTTACCATACTGAAGACGTTGTTCATCGTCCAGTAAAGAACAAGACCTGCAGGAGACGGATATAAAATTACAAGGAAAACAAGAGCAGTAACAAAAACCTGCACTTTATCTTTGAGTTTTAATCCTTTGGTGTAGATTACGCCGGATACGATATTTATCAAAGTCATCGCAATCGGAAGAATGTTTACAGGAAAGTTTCCGATTTTAAATAAAGCATCCTGTGCACCCATGTCGCGTATGAATAAAAACGATGAACCTCTAAGCGAATCCAAATGCGACAAAAACGTATACGCCGCAATAAAAAACGGAATCTGAATCAAAAGCCCGAACATAGAACGCAATGCCATCACCGGATTGTAATGACATTCTTTATAATAAGCAGTCGTCATCATATAGCGTTCGTCACCTGAAAACGCCGCTTTAATCCTGTCGAGCATAGGTTGCATGGATTTTTGTTTTTCGCGCTCTTTTTCCTGCAGCCGCTCCGCTACCGCATACAAAGGCAGACAAAAAAGAGTTACGCCAATACTGACACTTATAACCGATAATCCTTGATTATCGAAAAACTTGTCGGACAATACGAATATACATTCAATCAATGTATAAAGGGGATAAATTATGATTGTATAAAGGAAGTGTGACATTACAGCTCCGTATATTTTTGCCCTAATTTAGCATATTACGGATATTTGTGAAATACGGCGGAGATTTTAATTGCGGAAATCAATTTTCAAAGCATTGAGTTCCGTACTCTCAATCCTAATGACTTATTATCCTCAATTTCGAGTTTTATAAACTCAAAGCTTATATTTTTCTAAGGC
>CAUUVZ010000088.1:0-5832 GCA_963548875.1 uncultured Treponema sp.
ACGAATTCGCCGTCCGCTTCAAGTTTCGAGTTCTCGAAACTTGTGAAATCTGTCGTAGCCCGCAGTTTTCATCCCTTGACCCACCTTCCTTGGGCACGGCCAAAGGACTTGCGCCCTTTGGAATCCCAATTCTTTCATACATTTTAATTTTTTAGGTACCCATACACGATATTTATAAAAATAGAGAAACTCGGCATTCGGGATATATGCTCTTTGGGATAAAACTTGATTTCCATATATAATTTCGACTTTTATAAATTCAACGAAATATTAAAAATCGCATCGATTTTATCGAATATCAAAATTACGTCCGCTTATTTAAGATGTTTAAGCAAATTGCAAATATTTTTAGAAAATAATCAATCTGCGGGCGGACGCGGTTAAGAAAACCTACATCCACGGAAGGATTGATTCCGTCCGGAAAATGCAGAAAAAGATATTCGCGCTCAGTCAAAAGAGATTTTATCTTTTCATCGGTTTCTTTCTTTGAAAATTTGATTTCTCCGGTAAAAATCGACTTTAATTCTTCGAGCGCGTTCTTTTCGCCGGTAAAATACATAATCAATTTTTCCTTTTCAGGACTCCTGAGACGCTCTTTTTCTTCGTACAGTATTTTTTCATTTAAATTAGCGTAAAATTTTTCGGAATCGATTAAATCGGCGGACGGCAGTTCCAAAGACAAACCGCAGCGACCTATATCAAAACAGTTTTTAAGGCGGCGGGAAAAATATGCAATAAAAGTTTTAGAATATTCACGTAAAACTGCCGTGCTTACGGCAGTTTTGCCGTCTTTCCCGTTTACTTTATGAGACTCATAGCCGAATGCCGCTCCGAAATTTTCCGTATAAAGCAAACGATTTATGCGGATGCGTTTTGTTCTGTCGTGAAAGGTTCCGATAGCGTGCGTTTTTCCGCATGAATAAGAAAAATCAAGTCCCGTAACAAAAATCGGAACGTCTTCGGAAAATCTGATAATCGACGCAATATAGACCGCCGAAAGCCCAACCGAACCGAGCGGCGGAATTACCGGCGGCGCAAGACCTTTTTCGGAGAGTCTACGGATGAACCTGCGCTCTTCAAAAAGCGTCGTATAAAAACAGGATTTTTCCGCCGCAACGGAAGCAGCGTTAAAACAAGAGGAAAGCGATAAAAAAGAATACCGACAAATATTTCTGCAGCCGATAAACGCCGCCGCGATTACGTTCTGAGATTCCTCGCAAATGAGAGCATCGGGGATAATCCCCGCTTCCTGCAAAGCTTGTAATGCGGCATCCGCAGAAATAATAAAAAAATTCTCCCGCAAATGCATATTTTTTGCCAATTCCGCAACGGTACGCTCAAGGCTCTCTCCCGCGCCTGCAACTAAAATCGGTTTTCGTATCACCGGCAAAGAATAAGAATCGGCGGATTGCGACAAATTCAAAAAAAAATTTCTGCTGTAGCGTTTACCGAATTTTATTAAAGTCAGTCTGTTTTTCCAAAATCTGCCGATTGAATCCGTAACGGCGGCAAAAAGATCTGCATAAAAATCCGAATAAAAATCCGCGCCGGCACTAAAATCTATTTTTACAGCCCGCCTAAAAGTTCCCGCCTTGCACTTAAAAACATTATCTCCGTAATATCCGTTTATCTTTTCCGGCAGAGAAAAAAGTTCTTCGTTTTTGAGCATGACAAACTTGCCGCTTTTGCAGCATTCAAAGTTTTTACAGGCTTCTTCGGCAATCTTAAAAAGCTCTTCGTCCCGCTCGCAACCTGCAAGAAAACAATCCTCCGGCAAAATTGCGGCAAGTTCTTCGATTCCGTAACAAAGACAAGGCGAAATGCACAAAATCAAAGTGCCGGGCAAAATATTTAAAGAAGATATACTGCGTAGAATATTTGCAGACGGATTATATTTTGAATAGAGGAAGCGTCCTTTGTATTTAACGGAAAAACCCTGTGCTGTTTTCACCGGACAGGGTTTGTTTTCCTCGTATTGAGTCAAATTTTCCTCATTAGGATGTTATCGGTTATTTGCTATGTATTTTGAATACACTTCTCTCAAATTATTTACGAGTTTAGGGCTTGAAAGAACCGATTTTTGCTCGGATGAAGAATCGTAGCCGGCAAATTCATCGGAAATAGCTTCCGACGGAATTTGTTCGGAATCGTCGCGCGCCCCCGAAACATATTGAAGAACTACAACATTCCGATTCATAACAATAGGTTCGGATACGGCATCCGGCTCAAGCGTAAAAGCGGTTTTTAAGAAATTCTCATTATCGGATGCGGTATAAAGTCCCTGTACGCTCGTATCAAGTTTGTCAAGCACCGCGAGATTTCCGTAATTAACGGGGAAAGGGGCAACCGCATTGTTTTTAAGAGAATATTTGCGGCAAGCGGAATCGAATCCGGACGTTCTAGCATCTTTTGCAAAATCTTTTGCGGCATTTACATAATAATCTTCAATTCTACCGAACTCATACGAAGTCAAATAATTGTAAACGGTTTTTACAATGCCCTCGTCATCAAAATCCGGCTCGACAGGCTCTCCGTCCGCATGGAAAAGCGAATACCCGATAGAAGTTTTTATGACTTCGCTTGTTGTATCTGCGGCAAGCCCCGTAATTTTTTCAATATCGGCTGCATCGGCAATAATCCGTTCTATCTGATAGCCGTAATTATTGCGGAGCTTACCGGTTTCATCGGAATAAGAACGATCCGAATATTCTCCGACCGCATCCGCAAAAGTAATTTCGGAATTTGAAAGACGTTTTAAAAGAGAAGCCGCTTTTGCTTTGTCGGCACAATTGATAACGGAAAGATCGTATTTTACAAATTTTTTAATATTCTCTTTTCCGTAGGCAATTTTTTCAGAATCGGGATAATCGTTCATATTGAATGCAGCGGAATTAAATGCACGCTGATTGTCATTCATTTTACGGATAAAGTTTATTTCGCTTTCGGAAGCTTTAAGCCCGTAAAGAGGAATTTTCCCCATAGTCTCGCCGGAGCCGAAAAGATCCGCCCTATATCGACCGCTAAACAGCGTATCTTCAAAACTCTTACGTAAATCGGCAACGCGTTGCGGATCGGCTTGTTTATACACTCTCTGGGAATACTTTCCGTTTTCATCGGTAAAATACGGGCGCATCGCACGATTTACGGCAGTGGAGGGAACCGTATATCCGCTTTTTGCAACGGCTTTTTCCGCAGCCAGTCTCAGTACCGTATTGTTAAATGCATATTCGAAAATATAGTAATAATCCTCGTTTTCCACATTGCGTCCCATGTTTTTAAAATTCTCCGCAATATTTGCAACGGAATTTGCAAAGTCGGTTCCCTGCTCGTAACGGATTTCGGTTCCGTCGTATTTTCCGAACGCAGGAAGACGCTTATGTCCCATTCCCGCAGAAAAAATCGGCACAAGAACAAAAATTCCCGCCGCAATAAGAAGAATAATTAAAGAACCGATTGTGTAAACACTTCTTTTCATTTTGAAAGACCCTTTTTATTTATCGATATGGTAGAATATTATCCGGAGATAATTGCACGGATTTTAACATTTAGACTTATACCTGTCAATTAAACCGCCGGCTCATCCACGGAACTCAAGTTTTATCACAAAGAGCGGCGGACGGCATAACGTAATGTGAAAGACATAATCGCTTCCCCGTCCGCTGCAATTTTGCCGCACGGCAAAATTGCTTAAAAGTATCCGCTGTGTCTTTCAAGTACCGTTCTGTCTTCCGCCTCTTCCCTTGAAAAAAGAGTTTGCATTATACGTGTACCGGCTATAGAATTGAAGTTAAATAAAAGAAGGAGAGTTGACACAAATGAGAAGGATCGGTAATTTACCCCCCCCCCCCGAATTACATCGGTAAAAAGTCCTTTTTATCCTGCACATATTTTTTCTAATATGATAAATAGAATCTTTTACCTTCGTCATAAAAATCGCTACGGAATCATCATTTGTAATACGCATCCGTCAGGTCAAGCTCCGCCGTTGATACGCCGCTAAACACAAGAAATATTTCTAAAGGTTGAATAGATATTCTATTCAAAATCGATAATACACGCCTATAGGCGGAAATATTTTATTTATAAGGAGATATTTATTATGGCTAAACGTTTTTCGTTAAAGAACAAGCTGATTTTTATTTTCGGTGCACTCATCGCACTCGCTTCCCTTATTGAAGGTGTGCTTGCTATTCGCATTGCCCGCAAAGCGGTTATAGAAAAAGTTGAAGCGCAGCTTATCGATAAAGCCAACGACACGACCGAAATTATCGACGGAAGAATAAACACAATGTTCCAATTTCTGGAAGGAATTGCGCGTATGCCGTTTTTACGAGATATGCAAATGACTTACATGGAAAAAATGGAAAAGCTTGACGAAGAAGCAAAATTTAATGAAAACATAAGAGCCTTGTATATAACAGACACAAAAGGTGTTATCCAATTCCTGGACGGAACAACTCCAGATTGCTCGCAGGAACAATGGTTTATCGACGGTATGAAAAACAAACGCTTTTGCGGAGAACCTTATATCGACGAGCGCACCGGAAATTCTTTTGTAGCCGATATCGCAGTCCCTGTACATGACGACAATAATCAAGTTATCGGCGTACTAATTGCAGACATGGACGGTATGTGGTATTCAAATCAAATCGATGATATTGTCGTAGGAAAAACGGGAAACTGCTACATAATGGGTGACAGTTCCAACATTATCGCGGCGAAAGATGCCGAACTGGTTAGAAATCAGGCGAATATTATTGAGCAGGCAAAAACGGATAAAACACTTGCTTCTACGGCTGCTTATTTGGAACACGTTTGGGATACGGACGAAAGTGAAGTGGGGTATTACACATATAAGGGAGAATCTTACATTTCATCTTTTGCAACCATGAAGACAACCGACTGGTCTGTTATTATCCGTGCACCCGTAAACGAATTTATGGGAACAGTGAACGCGCTTAGCCTTTCCATGCTCATTATCAGTATCATTATTTTGGCTGCAGCCGTTACGGTCGTATTTTTTGTTGCGAGGGCAATCTTAAAGCCCATTATGACAACCGTTTCGGCATTAAAAAATATCTCTCAAGGTGAAGGAGACTTGACGGTGCGCTTGCCGATACACGGTAACGACGAAATTACGGATTTGTCCGAGTATTTCAACGAGACGATTACAAAAATCGGCTCGTCAATAAAGAGTGTAGACCAAAATGCGAATGTCATGCAATCTATCGGAGATACTCTTTCTGCCGACATGACCGAAACCGCAAGCGCGATAAACGAGATTTCATCGAACATCGACGGCGTAAAACAGCAGGCGTTGACTCAAGCGGCGAGCGTTACAGAAACCGCCGGTACCATCGAAGAAATTATCCGCACAATCGAGAATCTGAACGGAAGTATCGAAACGCAATCTTCGAGCGTGGTGCAGTCTTCGGCGGCGGTTGAAGAAATGGTCGCAAATATCGCGTCAATTACAAACTCACTCGAAAAAAGCGACAACATGGTAAAACAGCTTGCCGCCGCCACATCGGAAGGAAAATCGACGCTTTTAACGTCGAACACCGTAACGCAAAAAATTGCCGACGAGTCGGGCGGCTTGATAGAAGCCTCCAGCGTTATCCAGAACATCGCCTCTCAGACGAACCTCCTTGCGATGAACGCCGCCATAGAAGCCGCACACGCAGGAGAGGCGGGAAAAGGATTTGCCGTCGTCGCCGATGAAATACGAAAGCTCGCTGAAGAGTCTTCCGCGCAGGGAAAAACCATCACCGATACTCTCAAAAAACTCAGTGACGACATAAACGGGCTTTCCGAAAGCTCTAAAATCGTGGA
>CAUUVZ010000089.1:0-5722 GCA_963548875.1 uncultured Treponema sp.
TAAGTCATTAGGATTTAGAGTACGGAACTCAATGCTTTGAAAATTGATTTCCGTGGCGGTTTAAGTTAAACCTTGCTATTTTTTTTGCGATAATGTAGCTTATGTTCCCTGTCCGGCGGTTGTAGTCGGCTAACTTAATTTCCGTAACGGGATAATTCTATGATAAACAAAAGATTGATAAACCTTGCGCCCGACAGCAAAAAATATATTGCGGAAAATATCGTTTTTCAGTGGATTGCGCTTGCCGTAAACATTGTAATGGTGTTTGCGCTGACGGATTTTCTTGCAAAAATCTTTAACGGCACGCATGCTTCCCGCGATTTTATTTTTACGGCGGCGGCTTTTGCCGTCTCCATTGCCGCAAGAATCGTTTTTACGACTCTTGCCGTCTCCGCTTCGTTTAATTCCGCAAAGACCGTCAAGCATTCTCTCCGCTCTTTAATCTTAAAAAAAATGATAAAACTCGGTCCCGCATATAACGCGCAGGTTTCCACTGCGGAAGTTGTGCAGGTTGCCGTAGAGGGCTGCGAACAGCTTGAAACGTACTTCGGAGCGTATCTGCCGCAATTTTTCTACAGCATGATAGCTCCGCTTACGCTTTTTGCGGTTTTTCTTTTTGTCAACGTGCCGTCTGCAGTCATTCTTTTTGTGTGCGTTCCGCTTATTCCGTTGACGATTGCCGCCGTGCAGACGGTCGCAAAAAAACTTTTTTCAAAATACTGGAACCGCTACACCGATTTGGGCGGTACGTTTTTGGAAAATCTGCAGGGACTTACGACGCTTAAAATCTACAAGGCGGACGAAGCAAAAAACAACGAAATGAACAAAGATGCGGAACTTTTCCGGAAAATCACCATGCGTGTTTTGACGATGCAGCTCAATTCGATAATTATTATGGACTTGATTGCGTTCGGCGGAGCTGCTCTGGGGCTGATTATTGCGGTTCTCCAGCTCAAAGCCGGAAATATTACGGTTGCCGAATGTTTGGCGATTATTCTTTTGTCCGCGGATTTTTTTATTCCGATGAGACGGCTCGGAAGTTTTTTTCATGTCGCCATGAACGGAATGGCTGCAAGCGCGAAGATTTTTAAGATTCTCGATATGAGAGAGCCTTCTTCCTCCGGCTCTAAAGATTTTCCCCGCAACACGGAGCTTCGTTTTGAAAACGTAGATTTTTCTTACACCGGCGAGCGCGGCGTTTTAAGCGGTATAACGCTTTCAATTAAACCTGAGCGCGTTACGGCGATTGTCGGCGAAAGCGGCAGCGGAAAATCGACATTGGCGGCACTTCTGCTCGGACGATTGACCGGCGCGAGCGGTAAGATTACGGCGGGAGGCGTTCCGCTCGATGAAGTGAGCTTTGAGTCCCGCTTTAAGGAAATCACCTATGTCGGTGCGGAAACTTATTTGTTCAAGGGGACTGTAAAAGAGAATCTTTTAATGGGCAACGAAAACGCGCAAGATTCCGATTTGTGGGATGCGCTTGAAAAAGTCAAACTTGCGGATTTTATAAAAACGCAAGGCGGACTTGAAATGCCGCTTTCGGAGAAGGCTGCAAACTTGTCAGGCGGTCAGCGGCAGCGTCTTGCTCTTGCACGCGCTTTACTGCGCGGCGGCAGCGTCTATATTTTTGACGAAGCGACTTCAAATATCGACGTACAAAGCGAAAACGACATTATCGACTGCATCTATTCGCTTGCAAAAAGTAAGACCGTCATTTTGATAACGCACCGGCTTTACAATGCAAAAAATGCCGCACAAATTTACGCGTTCAAGCACGGAGAGCTTGCCGGAAGCGGCACTCACGAAGAATTGCTTGCGTTGGGCGGCGTTTACGGCAGCTTGTGGCAAACGCAGAACGCGCTTGAAACTTACGGACTTGAGGAAAACGGCGCGCGCTAAGGCGGCAGGAGAATTTTATGAACGGCAAAATAATCGAAACTGAAAATACGAATACTAAAAGACGGAGCGGATTTTCCGTTGCCGCCGGATTGATTGTTCTTGTGCGCCCGCTTATTTTTTTTATGGTGTGCGCGGTTTTATTCGGGGTGCTGGGGCATTTGTGCGCGCTTGCAATTCCCGCTCTCGGAGGATATGCACTTCTCGCCGTCAAACAGCCGGATTTTCCGCTCTCTCTTAAAACCGTTTTTATCGCGGCGGGACTTGCGGCTCTGCTTCGCGGCATTTTGCACTACGTTGAACAGACTTTAAATCACTATATCGCGTTTAAATTGCTTGCCGTTATCCGCGATAAAGTTTTTAAAGTCTTGCGTAAACTGTGCCCTGCAAAACTTGAGGGGCGCGATAAAGGAAATTTGATTTCGCTTATTACGTCGGACATAGAATTGCTTGAAGTTTTTTACGCGCATACGATTTCGCCCGTCGCGATTTCCGCACTGTTTACGCTTTCGGTGTGTGCGTTTTTATTCCGCTTTCATTATGCGTTTGCCGTCATTGCCGCACTGTCTCATATTGCGGTGGGAATTGTAATTCCGCTCGTAACGTCAAAATATTCCGGCAGCACGGGAGATGATTTTAGAAACGGAGCGGGAGATTTGAGCAGTCATGTGCTTGAAAGTCTGCGAGGACTGTTCGAGATTCTCCAGTTCGGCACGGGGAATAAACGCCTTGCTCAAATGAATGAAAAATCGGCGCATCTTTTAGACATTCAAAAGAAGATGAAAATTATTGAAGGACGGAACGCGGCTGCATCTTCCGCCGTCATTTTGATTTTTGATGCGGCTACGCTTTTTACCGGTGCGTTTTTGTTTAAAAAAGGTGCTGCGGATTTTCAGGGCGTTTTAATTCCATTTATCGTTTTGATGAGTTCTTTCGGACCGGCAGCGGCTCTTGCCAATCTCGGCAGCACGCTTCAAAACACGTTCGCTGCCGGAAGCCGCATTCTCGACATTTTAGCGGAAGCGCCCGAAACGCTTGACGTTACCGGTAAAGCGCCGACGGAATTTTGCGGCGCGGATGCGGAAAGCGTATCGTTCGGTTACGGGGCGGAACGGGTGCTTTCCGGCGTGAACATCGCTTTTGCGCAAAACAAAATTATCGGGATTGCCGGAAAGAGCGGCAGCGGAAAGTCTACGTTGCTTAAACTGCTTATGCGTTTTTGGAGCGTAAAATCCGGTGCGGTGCATATTTCCGGGAAAAATATCGAAGATGTCAACACGGACGACCTCCGCGATATGGAATCTTACGTAACGCAGGAAACGCATTTATTCGGCGACAGCATAGAAAACAACGTAAAAATTGCAAAACTTGACGCGTCGCACGAAGATGTTGTTGCCGCCTGCAAAAAATCCTG
The DNA here is from genome assembly GCA_963548875.1 of uncultured Treponema sp. Lineage (GTDB taxonomy): Bacteria > Spirochaetota > Spirochaetia > Treponematales > Treponemataceae > Treponema_D. Next base: position 3,314 of record CAUUVZ010000089.1, read on the forward strand.
CGTTCACGATTTTATCATGTCGCTGCCGAAGGGATACGATACGCCTGCAGGCGAGCTCGGTTCGGCTTTATCTTCAGGCGAGCGGCAGCGACTCGGACTTGCGCGCGCATTCCTTCACGGCGGAGACTTTATGCTTTTTGACGAGCCGACAAGCAACCTCGACAGTTTGAACGAAGCGGGAATTTTAAAGTCGATAAAAGAAGAAAAAGGCGGACGCACCGTCGTTCTGGTCTCTCACCGGGAATCTTCAATGCGTATCGCCGATGAAGTGTACGGCATTGAAAACGGACGGCGGAGCTAGGCGAACGGTTGTTATAGGTTTTAAATGTTTTAGCCGGATTCCCGTCCGCTGCACGTTTTCTTTCGAAAACGTTGGGAAAATCGGTTTTGAGCTGAGACAGACGGGATGGACGGAGCGTGACGGACTTAACGTAATTGCCGTTCGCTGCACGTTTTCTTTCGAAAACGTTGGGAAAAAATCCGTTCGGAGCAGTGGGGGAGAAGTGTAGAAGCGGCTTGTATCGCGCTTGCCGGCAGAAGTGTTCTGCGGAGCGGTGCAAGTACAATCGTACCGGTGCTTTAATATTCGAAATAAAGAGGAAATTGTATGAAAATAAAAAAAATTATTCTGATAACGCTCGGGTGTATAAGTCTCGGAGTCGGTTGCGTGGGAATCGCGCTGCCGATTTTACCGACAACGCCGTTTTTTTTGCTGACGCTGTTTTGTTTTACCAACAGCTCCGAGCGGCTGCATAATTGGTTCGTCGGCACAAAACTGTATAAAAAACACCTCGAATCGTTCGTTCAAAAACGAGGAATGACCGTCGTAACAAAAGTTTCCATTATAGTTACGTTTACGCTTGTGATGGCACTCGGTTTTATCATGATGAAAAAAGTTTTTATCGGCAGGATTTGTCTTGCCGCCGTGTGGGTTGTCCATATCGTTTATTTTGTGTTTATCGTAAAAACGATTCGTATAAATAAAAATACGGAAGACAGCGGCGGACGGGAACCCGATGTAATTGAAAAAGATGCATAATAGGCTGCGGATGACGGACAGAAAATAAGCTAAGTCCGTAAAAGCAATTTAACTGTCCGCCACTCCCTTGTAAAGAAAAACTTCGAATTAAAGATAATAAGTCATTGGGATTTGGAGCATGGACGACAATTCTTTGAAAATTGATTTCCGTGTAATTTTTATAAAATCTATTGCACAAAAAAATAAAAAAATATATAACAAGTTGTTAGTTAGCTTGAACTAACTTGAGAATCAATAAAAGGAGTTCTTTGAGATGTCAAAAAAATCAATTAAGAATATAAAAACGATTTTTGCTTTTGCAATATTGCTCGTATTCGGTTTTATGACCGGCTGTAAAAATGACGTTGCAGAAGATTCCGGTAACAAGCCGTCTGAAAATAAAATTACGGAATTCGGATTTAAAAAGACCGATAATCCCGTGTTTACGGAAGACGTAAAAGCGGTTGTCGATGCCGCCGATAAAATCGGCAATTTGATTGCGGTAAAATTTCCCGTAGGAACGCAGATTGATTCTTTAAAAAATCTGAAACCTTATTTTTCGGTTGCCGACGGCGTAAAACTTTACGTCGGTGATACCGTGCTTACAAGCGGAACTACGCGAGTCGATTTTTCCGATTTATACAACGGAGTCAAAATTAAAGCGCAATCGGAAGACGGTTCTTCCGTAAGTTTTACTTGCAATTCAGAAATTGCATTTCCCCCTGCCTCTGCGGGTGATATCGATAAATTCTTCGGCTCATACTACGGTACAATTCCCGGACGCGGAGACGTAGTTATCGTTATTGAAAAAGGAAAAGTTACTCTGTATTCAAAAATTATGAGCATGGATTATGTGAATGTCGAATGGATAAAAATGCCGGGCGATAATATTGCTTGCCGCACCTACAAAAAGGGTAAAGCTCAAGTTAAAAACTTTATGCGGCAAAGCTATGATTTTACCCCCGTCACAACGGATTCTCACGGCAAGACCTATCCGGCTAGTCTTATCACGATGATTATGAACACTCCCGTTACGGCTACGAAGGGTGCGGATTTTACTTGGACTGAAGGCAAAGGTTTAAAACCTGCGGAACATCTATAAATCTTAAAAGAACGGATAGCGTCTTGAAAGTCCTGTGCTTTTAGGCGGATCCGTTTTTCGATTTTGTTCTGGTTTAATTTAAAATCCGAATATCATATCGGCTTTTGAATTATATCGGCTTTTAATCGGTGCCGGAGTTCCGTTTTAGTTTTTTCGATTATGCCGTAAAAGATTTTGAAAAATTTATAAAGAGTTTTATATATGAAGAAAAATAAAATATTTTTTTTGTTCTCCTGTTTGTTTATGTGTTTGTCTTTGATTTTTACGAGCGGCTGCAAAGACAGTCCCG
>CAUUVZ010000090.1:0-5192 GCA_963548875.1 uncultured Treponema sp.
TCATCTTAATTACTTTATCGGGGCAAACCTGTGCACAAACGCCGCAGCTTGTACATTTTTCATAATCAGTTTCAGGAATTCCGTTTATTACAACTATACAATGCTCAGGGCATTTTTTCTCACAAAGTCCGCATTTTATGCAACCTGCTGTGCAATCTTTTTTAATTTGGGGACGGTTATCCGCTCTGTTTCTGCAAAGAGCTGCGGCTCCTTTGCGTGAAGCCGGAATTATGTCGAACAAATGCTTAGGGCAGGCTTTTGCACATTTTCCGCAGCCGACACAATTTTCATAGTTTACCTGCGGAAGTCCGTTTTCGCCTATGGAAAGTGCATCAAAAGGGCAAGCTGCAACGCAATCGCCTAATCCTATACAGCCGAATGAACATTTTTTTATATTATTTACGGCAAGCGTTACTGAAAGGCAACTTTTTACACCGGAATAGGTACCTCGCTGTCCTGCACAATCATGACTCCCTTGACAGGCAAGCAGAGCGACTTTTTTTTCCGCATTTATGTTTACTCCCAGAAGTTTTCCAAGTTTATCCGAAACATCCGCACCGCCGGCAGAACAGCCTCCAGGAGCAGCCTCCCCGCTTGCAACAGCCGCCGCAAACGCATCGCATCCTGCATAACCGCATCCGCCGCAGTTTGCACCCGGCAGAATATTTCTTATATCCAAAACCTTTTTATCAACTTTGACTGAAAAGATTTTTTTAAACAGACCAAGTAAAAATCCCAACAGAAAAGCAAGCCCGATAGAAGTTAGAACTGTAGTAATAATTAAACTCATGCCTTTCCCCTTATTTTATAAGTCCCTTGAAACCAAGAAAAGCAAGACTTAAAAGTCCGGCTGCAACAAAGAGAATCGGAGTTCCGTTAAATGCGGCAGGTACCTTTGCGGTTTTAAGACGCATTCTTACACCGGACATAACAACAAGACTTATCAAAAAACCTGCTGCCGAACCTAGCGCATAAACAATGCTTTGCCCGTAGTCATAGGAATTTTTTATGCACTTAATCGTAACGCCCAAAACCGCACAGTTAGTTGTTATAAGAGAAAGATAAATTCCCATCGAAGAATAAAGTCCCGGCATCATTTTCTTTAAATAGAACTCTACAAGCTGAACAAGAGATGCGATTACCAATATGAAAAACAATGTCTGCAAAAATTCAAGTTTTAAAGGAATCATTACAAGATTATAAAGAGGCCAAGTTGCAGCGGTCGCAAGAACTATTACAAAAGTTGTGGCAAGTCCCATTCCCGTTGCTTTTTCCGTATCGTTCGTCATGCCGATAAACGGGCAGATTGCAAGATACTGCACGAGCACCACATTGTCGATTAACATCGACTTTATGAAAATTTTTATCAATTCCGTCATTCCGAAGCCCCCTGTGTGCAGCCTGCACAAGCAAACGGGCAGGCATTTTTTGATTCCGAAGCTTTTTTTGCCTTTGCTTTGGATTTTTGGAACGATTTATAAAGCTGCAACAAAGCTCCCACAAATCCGAACACAATAAAACCGCCCGGCGCACTGTTCAACACTCCGATTCTGTACGCTTCCGGAATCACATCGATTTTAAACGGCGTACCGCTTAATAAAGTTCCGCCGCCAAAAAGCTCGCGAACAAGAGAAATTACAACAAGCACAAGTGTGTACCCCAAGCCCATTCCGATTGCATCTAAAACCGAATCAAAAACACTGTTTTTGCTCGCAAACGCTTCAACACGTCCCATAATTATGCAGTTTACAACTATGAGCGGCAAAAATACGCCGAGCGCATCGTAAAGACTTTCCACATAAGCCTGCAAAACAAGCTGCACGATTGTTGTAAACGCTGCAATAACAATAATAAAAACAGGCAGACGTATTGATGAAGGAATATAATTCCTAAAAATACTGATTACAAGTTCGCTCATAATAAGAACGAACATCATACCGACACCCATACCCAGCCCGTTAAATATGCTCGTTGTGATTCCAAGCGACGAACAAAGACCTATATTCAGCACTAAAAGTGCATTTTCGCGGACAATACCGTTCGTAAGTATTTTGATTTTATTGTTCATTCTTATGTTCCTCTAAATATTCACTGATGCAGGCAGTTCCTTTTTCAAGAATTTCACCTACCGCCTTACTTGTAATCGTTGCGCCGGAGATTGCATCGAAAGTTTCGCCTGCAATAAAACCGTCTGCCGCCTTTTTACCGGTAAACTGCCCGTAGAATGTTTTTCCGTTTTCCAGTTTAAATGTAGGATCGCTTGCTTTAAGTCCGAATCCCGGAGAATCCGTATTTTCAAGAAATTGAACGCCGGTAACAGAGCCGTCCAAGTCAAGTCCTACTGTTAAAGTTGCATGATCGTATGTCGGACCGGATACTTGCGCAACGGCACCGATAAGTTTTCCCTCTTTTTTTGCAGCATACAATTTTTCAATTACGATTGCTCCGCCTGCATCGTTAAAGTTTTCTATTAAATCGAAAGTATCAGCTTCTGCAAAAACATTTTTCATAGCGGAAGCGGCTTTATTTTTTTGATTTTGCACAATAACTGGATAAGTAAAATTATTTACGGCTGCAAGAACCGCGCATGAAACGGCCGCATACACCGCAAGGATTGCTCCGAGCTTTATCATTTCAAAAACAGGTTTCTTTGTAAAATTCATTTTGACGCTCCGTTGCCGCTGATATTCTCTATTGTTATGGGAGCAACGGCTCGCGCTTTTTTTCCGTAACCATATTTCGGCGCAATAAGATTATTTAAAAATGGCGTTACGGAATTCATTATAAGAATGCTGAACATAACTCCTTCAGGATAGCCGCCGAAACGTCTTATCAGAAATGTTATAAGTCCGCAGCCTGCACCGAACACAAGTCTGCCGTTTTTTGTAACCGGCGTCGTTGCATAATCGGTAGACATGAAAACCGCACCGAAAATCAAACCGCCTGTAAGGACAGAGACGAGAACGTCTTTAAGCGCAGCGGCGGCATCATGTAATTCTATTGCAGAAGATATAAAAACAGATAGAGCGACAGTTCCAATCATACCGGCAGGTGCGCGCCAGTCGATAGTGCCTGTTACAAGCAGAAATATGAATGACAGCAAAATGAGAATAATCGAAGTTTCTCCGATACAACCTGCCCTGTTCCCGAGAAAATATGACAGCAAAAGCGGAGCATCCGCTTCAAATCCGCCTTCTTTTATTCTGCTCAAAACTGTTGCGCTTGAGACTGCATCAAGATTTGCAACTCCGCTTGCAGCGTAATTCCATTTGTCTATGCCGGAATCAATATTCAGCCAGCCGGCTCCCATTACGGCAGGAAAACTTATAAACATAACGGCGCGTCCTGTTAATGCGGGATTAAATACATTTGCTCCAATCCCTCCGAAGAGTCCTTTTGCAAGTACGGTTGCCGTAAGTGCGCCTAAGACGACCGTCCAAGCGGGAGCCGTCGAAGGAATTACAAGAGAAAGCATTACTCCGGTAACGGCTGCCGAAAGATTCGATATGCAAATTTTTTGTTTTGTAAGTTTTTGAAAAATCGCTTCAAAAATAACGGAACTGCTCACGGCAACAATAATCGTAACAAGCGCACGTATACCGAAAACAATTACTCCGTATACGCACTCAGGGAGCAGAGCAATTAAGACCGTCAGCATGATAGTTTGCGTTGTGTCGCCTGATGTAAAGTGGGGACTGGATGAAAGATATATTTCGTTTAACTTCGGTGCGCTCATTTTGCTCCTCCTGCCGCATTAGCAGAATCTTTTTTTTCTTTTTCTTCGGCTGCAAGAATTCTAAGTTTCTGTTTACCCAATCTTATTTTCTGCACAAGTCTTTCGTTGACAGGACAGATAAACGCGCAGCAACCGCATTCAATGCAATCCAGAAGTCCGAATTTTTTTGCAGCTTTTATATCGTCCGCCTTGAGTGAACGTGTAATCATAACCGGCGTAAGGCGCATCGGACATACGTCTACACAGTGTCCGCAGCCGATACATTGCGTTTCTTCCGTGATATATGTTTCTTTTTTTGTTAGAAATGTAACGCCGTTTGTGCCTTTTGTAACCGGAAATTGCGTATTAGGCATCGTAAAACCCATCATTGGACCGCCGATGATGATTTTAGCAACTTCACTTTCTTTTAATTCGATGAATTCGGGAATCAAATCTTCTATAACAGTTCCGACAGGAATTCTGATATTGCGCGGTTTTGCACAAGCTCCGCCAGAAATAGTAAGCGGACGGTCGATGAGAGGTTTTCCCAGTCTGAACGCATCACTGACCGCGCACACGGTTCCGACATTTATAATCATTGCGCCAGAATCCAATGGGAGTTTACCGGCCGGAACTTCAACTCCAAGCACGGAATCTACCATATTTTTTTCACAGCCTTGCGGATATTTAGTTTTCAAAAGCGCAATAGAAATAATGTTTGAAAATCCCTGCTTGTTTATTTCTTCAGTCAAAAGCGGAATTATGTATTCTTTATTGTTTTCAATAGAGATTATTCCTTTTGCACCTGCAACTCTGCATACAATTGCAAGTCCTTCTATGACTTTTGCAGTATTTTCCTGAAGAGTGCGCTCGTCGATTGTAAGGTAAGGTTCGCATTCGGCGGCATTTAAAAGGACATAGCTTACTTTTTTTCCTTCCGGAACATTAAGTTTTACATGTGTGGGAAAAGCCGCACCGCCCATTCCGACTATTCCGGCTTCTCTCACGCGCTTAATTGCATCTTCCTTGCTGCATGAAAACGGATCGAGCGGCGGCATAAATTCTTCGCGGTTTGTTCCGTCGCTTTCTATTACGATACACGGAAGATCCATGCTGCCGGGAACCATAAAGTTTTGGATTTTTTTGACTTTACCGGCAACTGACGAATGTACCGGAGTAGACATAAATTTGTCGGAGTCCGCAATTTTTTGACCGCGTGCTACAATATCTCCGACCTTTACCAAAGGCGCATTAGGCGCGCCTCCCATAGTAACCGGTATCGTTACTGTTTTTGAGGAAGGAAAAACGTCAGCAATTTCACATGAATTGCTGAGTTCCTTCATCTCATTAGGGAAAATTCCCCCCTTGAATGTGTGCAGTTTCATAGCAACGAATTATAATGTATGTAAATGCAAAAGTCCATTTTTAGATTTTTTAGATTTTTTAGATTTTTTAGATTTTTTAGATTTTTTAGATT
>CAUUVZ010000091.1:0-5046 GCA_963548875.1 uncultured Treponema sp.
CCGCTGGTGTCCAAGTGAAAAATCTGCGGGCTATAACAGGTTGTGCAAGTTTCGAGTTCTCGAAACTTGAAGCGGACGGCGAACTCGTTATGTCTTTCAAATCCCATTCTTCCGTCCGCCACTCCCTTGAAAAAAAAGGTTTAAGGCTTGCCTTAGAAAAATATAAGCTTTGAGTTTATAAAACTCGAAATTAAGGATAATAAGTCATTAAGATTGAGAGCACGGAACACAATGCTTTGAAAATTGATTTCCGTGGTGCAAAAACGGTCTGCATTGACAAATAAAGTCTAAATTCATATTCTTTCGACATGGAAAAAATTAAAAAGTCCACAGCCGTATGGGTGTGCATTCTTTTTATTTGTGCCGCTGCGATGGGGGCGGCTCTCGGTTTGGGACTTTCTCTCACGCGTAACATTATGAATTCTGAATATATAACGGATTTTGAAAACGCTCTGCCGACGAAATTGCTGGATATAAACGGCGAACTTATAACCGAGTTTTCATCCGACGAAAAACGCGAAATTATCAGCTTGAATAAACTTCCGCCGCAAATGCTTGCAGCTCTTCTTACTCGCGAAGACCGTATTTTTTATTTTCACAGCGGTTACAGTTTTAAGGCGCTTATGCGCGCCGTGATAGGAAAACTTACCCGACGTTCGCTCGGCGGAGGTTCTACGCTTACGCAGCAAATTGCCGGAACTCTTTATTGCGACCGTGCGGATATGTCGGTATTGCGCAAGATACGCGAGTTATGGTGGGCAATCCAAATGGAACGCCGCTATTCAAAAAACGAGATACTTGAGATTTACCTAAACAAAATATATTTCGGCGGCGGAACATATGGAGTAAATGCGGCGTCGAAATATTATTTTGGGCACAGCGCGGAAGAAATTACTCCTGCCGAAGCGGCAATTCTTGTCATTCAATTATCCAATCCTGCGTATTACAATCCGTTTGATCATCCGAACCGCGCAATGGATCGCCAAAAAAACGTTCTTGCCGCGATGGTAAAGGCGGGCTATATAAGTCAGGAAGAATCGGATGAATCGTTCAACGATTTTTGGGCGGATTTTGACTACACGCGCACAAGTTCTTCCGCATATATGATACGCGAAGATAAAGCTCCTTGGTTCAGCGAATATGTGCGGCGAGAGCTTGGAAATATGATTTATGGTGCGCAAAGTATTTATACCAGCGGATTTACGGTAAATACGACATTGAATCTTCAACATCAGGAAGAAGCCGAAAAAGTGATGAAAAAATATATCGACAAAGCGAACAATATTTATCAGCGTGAACATTCGTCGCGCTCTTCAAAAACATATAAAACTTACATTCCGATGTCGGAGCTTTTATCTTTAATTTTTAATTTACCCGGAATCAAAGTGAGTCAACAGCGTTCTGAAGCCGTTGCAAATTCAGTCTTTTTAAGCAGAATCAATCCCGTTATTGATGTCATGTCGCTTGTATGCGGAATGGACACGCTTAAAGTCGGAATCATAAATAAAGCGAATTCTCTCGCAAAGCAGGAAAATGAAAAAACAACTATTGAAGGCACGATGATTTCGATTGAAAATGAAACCGGCTATATAACTGCATTGGTAGGCGGAAGTAAGTTCGATCAAGGGAATCAGTTCATCAGGGCGGTACAGGCAAGGCTTCAGCCGGGTTCCACATTTAAACCGCTTTACTACACGGAAGCAATCAATTCCCGAAAGTTTACGCCGACAACGGAGATTTCCGATACGCCGGTAGTATTTCATACTGCAGACGGAAAGCCTTATATTCCTCAAAATTTTAGAGGAGAATGGATGGGCAATGTCCAGCTTTGGTACGCGCTTGTTCATTCAATGAACGTTCCCTCTCTAAAAGTGCTTGACGGAATAGGTTTTGAAGCTGCGATAAACCGTGCAGTTTCATTGCTAGGCATATCCAAAGAAGAATTGTCGGCAAGGGGATTCGTGCCGGGCTACCCGATAGGACTTGGAGTTTGTTCCGTGCGTCCGATTGAGTTGGCGCGTGCGTATGCGGTAATTGCCGGCGGCGGAAAAGAAGTTACACCTATTGCGATACGTACCGTTGAAGACAGAAACGGAAACATAATATTAAATCCCGAACGGCAAGTGCGTGAAGCGCAGCAAGCAAAAAAAGATGCCGCCCAGCTTTTATCTCCGCAGACGGCATTTGTAATGACTAAACTTTTGCAGCAAACCGTACAAACTGGAACTTTGCGCGGACAGCGGGAAAGGTTCATGTATAGGACGGACAACGGAAAACGATACGAAATGCCCGCCGCCGGAAAAACCGGAACGACGCAGAACTGGGCGGATGCATGGACGTCGGGCTTTACTCCGTATTATACATCGACTTTCTGGTTCGGATTCGATAAGCCCGGACAATCGCTGGGTCTTAAAATAACGGGCGCAACTTTGGCAGGATATGCATGGGGAGAATATATGGGCGAAATCCATCGCGGAATGATTGCAAAAGATTTTCCCAAACCGATGGACGGAGTTATTCAAGTTACGGTTTGTTCCGAGTCGGGAATGCTTCCCTCCGCTGCGTGCGGCGATCACCTTACGACACAATGGTACCTTTTAGGCACGCAGCCGGTAAGCGTATGTACTTTGCATTCAAATACAAGTCCGTCGATTCTTGCGGTTTCAAGACTGCGTAAAGAGCGTTACCAGTCCGGACAGAATTTAAATGTTCAGATAGAAAAATCTCCTCTTAAATTGAATCTCGATTTCCTAAATGAAAATATTATACGCGGTCCGCAAGAAGAAGCTGTGCAGGAAGAGGATTTAACGGTTTATCCCGACTATAATCCGTTTATGGAGTGATTATGCTCGTAAAAATCGACGATATAAAAATTAAAAAGCGGGTAAGACGCAATCTCGGCGATATGGATGCATTAAAAGAAAGTCTTAGAATGTACGGACTTTTGAATCCCATCACGCTGAATGAGAATAATGAACTTATAGCCGGAGAACGAAGGCTGCAGGCTGCAAAAGCACTCGGCTGGACAAACATAAATGCGGTGATTTTAAGCAATATCACGCCTGCAGAACAGCTTGAACTTGAACTTGAAGAAAATAATCAGCGCAAAGAGTTTACAAAGGAAGAACTGCTTGAAGGTTATCGCCGTCTTGAAAAATTGCGCAATCCCGGCATATTTATGCGCTTTATCAACGCAATAAAAAACTTTTTTCTATGGATTGCAGGATTTTTTAGAAAAAAATAAAATTCATACGCGGATATTCTGATTCTGCAAATAGCCTTCAAAGATGCTGTATACGATATTTATAAAAAATAGAGCGGCATTCGGGCTATTTATGAATTATCCAATAATCTTTATACAAGTATCCGTCTTGTGTTCCGACCAAAAGATTATCCGACTTTTTAAAGCCGATGCCGGATACAGCCGACAGTCTTTCAACGGCATAGTTAGGCACTTTGGTTATTATTTCTTTGCAATCGAATAACTCATAAGCCGGCAGAATTATAAGTTTCAGAATTGCTTTGATGACATCTTCTTTTTCGTATTCGCTTTTTAAGTCCAATCTAAGCACACCCATGCCGTCAAACTTGTCTTCCGATGCTCTTTTGAATAGCTCAATCGTTCCGATTGCTTTTGACGAGGTCTTGTCTACAATCACCCAACGAACAAACCATCTCGTTTTATACGATTCCAGCCAAAAAGCAACAGCCTGCTCCATTTTAGCTTTTGTAGGATAGTAAAAATTGTCGCCGTGACAATTGTCGCTGTTAAAAAAAGGCAATGAATTTTTATCGCTATACACGCTAAGCAAATTTTCCGTATCGCTTTTATCTACAAGACGAAGTAAAAATTCGCCGCTTTCAAATTTCGGGCAATGCTCATATACATTCGGCATAAACCAATCCTCCAAACTTGAGATTTTTAATCGATAAGATATTATAGCATTTTTATGATATTTTTTTCCAGTGCCGGATTTTTCTGCGAAAGTCGATAATTTTGAATTCTTATTAAATTTCAAAAAAAAGTAAAAAATATTTAGAAGTTCTATTGACATTACAATGATTCTGCCGTACATTTTCATTGTAATCAGGAATGAACAACAAACGAATTACAAATCAACCAATCGGCGATAGATACGTCGGAAGGAGTTTTTTATGAAAGTTGCAGTAGTCTGCTCAAACGGAAAAGTAGGAAAGGCGGTTGTCGCGGAAAGCTTGGCGGCAGGTTATGACGTAACGGGTTTTGCCCGGGGAGAAAATAAAAGCAACGCAAAGTCTTTTGTGCAAAAAGACATCTTTGAACTGACAAAAAACGATCTTACGGGCTTTGATGTTGTGGTGGATGCTTTCGGCGCATGGACGGAATCCGAGCTTCCGAATCACGGAAAATCGCTTTCTCATCTCTGCAATATACTTTCCGGCACAAAGACGCGTCTGATTATCGTCGGAGGAGCGGGAAGTCTCTACGTGAACAAAGAACACACAGCTCAAGTGATGAACGGCGCAGACTTCCCCGATGTGTTTAAGCCGCTTGCAAGTGCAATGGGCGCGGCTCTAAACGAGCTTCGCAAACGCAGCGACGTGCAGTGGACGTACATAAGCCCTGCGTGCGACTTCCAAGCGGATGCACCTAAAACCGGCAAATGGATTTGGGGCGGCGAAGAGCTGACGCTGAACGGCAAGGGTGAAAGCATTATCGGTTATGCCGATTATGCTGCAGCGTTGGTAGAAGAAATCGGCAAAGGCGGAAACGCACAAAAACGTATAAGCTTGGTAAGAGCATAACAGCCTAAAACCTTATAAAAAACGAGACGGAAAGTGTTTTCTATCCGAAACAGCTAGTACCACGAACGCCGACTTTCTCTATTTTTATAAATACCATATGTAACTTACCAAAAAAAATTAAAATATGCAGATAATCCGGGATTCCAAAGGGCGTAAGTCCTTTGGTCGTGCCCAAGGAGGGTGGGTCAAGGGAGGAAAACTGCGTGCGGCGGACGGTAAAACTGGATATGAAAGACATAACCGGTTTCCCGTCCGCTGCAA
>CAUUVZ010000092.1:0-4884 GCA_963548875.1 uncultured Treponema sp.
TGCGGATCGTCTTCCGCAAAGTATCAGGTTTATGATTGGGACGGTAAAACCGTTCTTGCAAGCGGCATTGTAGAACGTGTAGGACGGGACGGAGCCGGTATTACGCACAAAGCTCATGGAGAAAAGACGGAATTTTTAAGTCCATGCCCGACGCACAAAGAAGCTATTGAGCTTATAATGAAAGAAATCACCGACCCGAAAGTCGGCGTAATAAAGGATATGAGCGTTATCGGTGCTGTCGGACACCGCGTTCTCCACGGCGGCGACAAGTTTACAAAGTCGGTAATAATTACTCCTGAAGTGCTTGAAACATTCCGCAGTGTGCAGGATTTGGGACCTCTGCACAATCCTGCAAATATTATGGGAATTGAAGCTGCGCAAAAAGTTCTTCCGAATGTGCCTCACTGCGCGGTTATGGATACTGCTTGGCATCAGACAATGCCGGAATTTTCGTTTATGTATGCAATTCCGCGCGAATGGTACGAAAAATATCATGCGCGTAAATACGGTTTTCACGGTACTTCGTTTCTTTACACTTCAAAAAGAGCGGCGGTACTGCTTCGGAAAGAACCCAAAGATACGAATTTGATTATTTGCCACATCGGAAACGGAGCTTCTGTCTGTGCGGTCAAAAACGGTCAGTGCTATGATACTTCGATGGGTATTACTCCTCTGGACGGACTTGTTATGGGAACCCGCTCCGGCACCCTTGACCCTGCACTGCCTTTTTATATCATGCGCAAAACCGGTATGAGTGCCGATGAGATGGATACCGCCTTAAACAAAAGCAGCGGACTTTTAGGTATTACGGGACAATATGCAGACCGGCGCGATATTGAAGTTGCAGCCGCGAAAGGCGATAAACTTGCGGAGCTTTCGATAGAAATGGAAGCCTATCGATTAAAAAAATATATCGGTTCGTATATGGCTGCATTAGGGCATGTAGACGCGATTGTATTTACGGCAGGTGTCGGCGAACGCTCTCCGATTATACGCGGACGCGCGCTTTCAGGACTTGAAGAATTCGGTGTAAAGATTGATTTACAGAAGAATGAATACAGCTTTACCGGCAATGCGGAAACCTGCATAAGCGCGGATGACAGCCGCACAAAGATTTTTGTAATTCCTACCGATGAAGAACTTGTAATGACAGAAGATGCTTATGCGCTTATGAAAGGCACTTACGACGTTCACACGAATTTTACTTACAGTTTCCAATCGCCGGATTATGTAAACAAGGCGCGCGAAGAAGGTCTTAAAGAAGATTTGAAAAAACGTCCCCACATAGCGGATGTAATTGTAAGATAAGTGATACAAGGGATGGAAAATCCCAAAAACTTATTTTGCGCAAGTTTGCCGAAATGCAAACTTTGAGCGGGCGGAAAACCGAGTTTATCCTGTTCGCCGTACCCGAACCGGTGGGACATACCCGCCCGAACGGGTGGTACCTGCACACCCGAGCGAGTGGAGCATACACACCGGAACGGAGAGAAGTATCCGTTTGGTTCTTAGGGGAAAGATTTACCGGAGACATGAAATACTGTCTGTATAATTTGCCGAAATGCAAAACAGCGTTTATTTGGAGAACTTTATGCCGGGAAATACGTTTGGAAGTGTTTTTAGAGTAACAACATTCGGGGAAAGCCACGGAGAAGCACTGGGGGCGGTTGTTGACGGCTGTCCTGCGGGGCTTAAAATCGATGTTCGGAAGATTCAAGATGCACTTGATAAGCGGAAACCCGGCGGAACCGTCAACGGAATAACTTCGTCTGCCGTTACAAAACGCCGCGAAGAAGACAAAGTTGAAATCCTGAGCGGTGTTTTTGAAGGGACTGCACAGGGAACACCGATTGCGCTTTTAATCCGCAATACTAATCAGCATTCAAACGATTATGCAAATCTTGTAAATACTTTCCGTCCGGGACACGCGGATTTTACATACGATGCAAAATACGGAACGCGCGATTATCGCGGCGGCGGGCGTTCTTCCGGCAGGGAGACTACAGCCCGCGTTGCGGCAGGCGCAGTTGCAGCAATGATTTTGGAAGATGCGGGAATCTCCGTGCACGCGTACACCGTAAAAGCTGCCGGAATACGCTGTTCAAAAATCGACCTTGACTGTATAGAGCAAAATGCGATGCGTGCACCGGATAACGAAGCGGCAGTGCTGATGCTTAAAAAAATCGCAGAGATTGCGGAGCAAGGCGATTCATGCGGAGGAATTGTAGAATGCCGCGCAGACGGGGTTCCTGCGGGATTGGGAGAGCCGGTGTTCGAAAAATTGGATGCGGAGCTTGCAAAGGCTGTTATGTCAATCGGCGCGGTAAAGGGGATTGAGTTCGGCGCGGGATTTGCTGCAGCGGATATGACAGGAAGCGAAGACAACGACAATCTGCATTCGGAAAATTGGCTTCCGGTATTCGGTACGAATAATTCCGGCGGTATTTTGGGCGGTATTTCCAACGGAAACACGATTGTTTTTCGCGCGGCGGTAAAGCCTGTTCCGAGCATTTATAAAACGCAGCAAACAGTCAATAAAATTGACGGAAATTATGCAGACACCGATATTAAAATTGAAGGGCGGCACGATGTATGTCTTTGCCCGCGCATTGTTCCCGTAATCGAAGCGATGACCGATATCGTGCTTGCCGATATGCTGCTTAAAAATCGTTCGGCACGTATTTAGTTCAGGATTTGTGCACATTTACGGCAGCATTTAATTTTTTAAAGGCACTATATTTTTATGAAATCACAAAACAAATCTGAATCAAAAACGGCGCGCATTATAAAAATAGGCGCGGCTCTCGTCTTTCTTGCGTATGCTGGGACTGTTGCGGTTCGTGCGTATGGGCTCAGGCGTGCAAAACCTTTGCCCTCTATGACGGAAACACAGAAAGCCGAGCTTGAAAATATTTTGGATTCCGCATATCCCGAAAGAAACGCCGTTATTTCTCCGCTTCCGTATAAAACAAAAAAACTTGACTTGAATATCGGAGCACGGAGCGCGATTCTTATCGAAGAAAAAACAGGTTCGATTCTTTATGAAAAGAATGCCGATGAAATTATCCCTCCGGCAAGTTTGACTAAAATCTTTGCAATGTACGTTGTGCTGGATGAAGTGCGGCGCGGCTCCATCGCCTTGAATGATATTGTTCCGCTTCCTAAAGAATGTTGGGCGTGTTATATGCCTCCGCATTCGTCTCTGATGTTTCTGGGCAAAAATCAGCGCGTAACGGTGCAGGAACTGCTTACGGGGCTTGCGGTTTGTTCGGGCAATGATGCCGCATATGCGCTTGCGTTTTACGTTTGCGGTTCGGTAAGCGGTTTCGTTGAGCGCATGAATGCAGCAGCCCGCGAAAACGGTTTGGCTCATACTCATTTTGAAGAAGTTTCCGGCTACAGTGAGCACAACACAACTACTGCGCGGGAGATGGCGGCATTTTCAAAAATCTATCTTGAGCGTTTTCCCCAGTCGCTTTCGATGTTTCATTCAAGGCTTTCGTTTAAGTATCCTGAGGCTCACAATCTTGCGCCGGAAGACGAAAATAAACCGCGTGCACAAGATTGGTCTAAGGGGCTTCCTGAGCATATAACGATGGGAATTTATCAGGAAAATACGAATCCGCTTTTGGGCACGCTTGAAGGCGCGGACGGACTTAAAACAGGCTATATTGACGAGAGCGGTTACAATCTTGTGCTTACGGTAAAGCGCGGAAATATGCGCATTATTTCCGTTACGCTTGGCGGGCAAGGAAATACGCTTTCTGCTGGGCAGGCAGGACGTGTGCGCGACGGGAATACAGCCGCCTCCTTTGCGTACGGAGCGTTTTCGGTTTATGAAAATCCGCTTTTAATGCGTGCGTACCGAATTCCTGCGGCGTTTGCAGATACGCAGAGGATAAATCTTGTGCCGGCTTTCGAGCAGAGTGCGCTGTGCGTTCCGAAATCTCTTGTCTCGGAACTCGGCAACGGAGATGCGGATATTAAAATCAACCTGCGTCTGCCGAAACTCCTTAAAGGCGGAATGCAGGCAGGTGCAGAATGCGGCGCGATTGAGTACACAATGAACGGAATTGTTCTTCAAACAGTACCGCTCGTTTGCGAAAGAACCGTAAAGCGCGCAAATCCGTGGATATGTGCGGCGGATTTCATCGCCCAAAAAGCGATTTTTTAATAAAAATCAACCTAAAGGCACCTTTAAGGACTTGAGGAAACATCTTAAAATCATTATATTACGTCAGATATTGTGGCTTTTGAGGTAGGTAATAAATATGTCTAGAACTTGCGATATTTGCGGCAAAGGCGTTATGCACGGCAATAAGGTGAGTAAGTCCATGAATCACACTCACCGCACATGGAGACCTAATTTAATGTCGGTCAAAACCGTTATCGACGGAGAAACAAGGACTCTTAAAGTTTGCGCGCGCTGCTTCCGTAACGATTGGATTGAAAAGAAAGTCCGTGTACCAAAAGACGTTAAGACAGAAAATAATCTGTAGACCGTATATTTTGGATAAAAGGAGCTGCTCCTAAAGTCGAATGGCTTTAAAAGGGCGGCTCTTTTTATTTTAACGAGAATGGAATTATGCCCGTCCGTTGCAATAATCGGAACAGGCAAGATATTTTTAGTGCGGTAGGTTTGCTTGTACAAATCACCCGTTTAAGTTTTCTTGCATTGTTAGACGGTACGGATTAAATCTTGCACATAAGTACTTAGCACCAAAGCCGCCTTCCGAATACGGAACTTATTCAAAATCGGAAAAAATCGTATTCGAGGACAGACAGATTCGATTCGGTCTAATAGGTCGAATGTCAAGTTTTTATCCTTATATAAATACCGCACACAACTTACCTAAAAAATTAAAATGTATGAAAGAATTGGGA
>CAUUVZ010000093.1:0-4707 GCA_963548875.1 uncultured Treponema sp.
AGATTCCACATAGTTCCCATAATACTTTCCTCCTGTATTTAATTTTCTTTTACTCCAAAAATTGTTTTCAAGACTGTTCGGCAAAAAAATTGTCAAGCTTATTTTTTATTGCCTCTTTATCCAAAATATTTTCGATGCCGATACAGTATTTAAACTTTCCCTTAATTTCCGGTACCAGATCACTCATAGTAATAACAACGTCTACATCGTGGTATTGCTCAATACCGCTTAAAGCATCATGAACCAATTCCAGTTGATAGCCGTTTTCACGAATAACCTGATCCACCTTAATTCTAAGCATCATACTGCTTCCCATGCCGGTTCGACATACAATTAACCCCCGTTTCATCGCACCTCCTTTTTTTGCTTCTTATCGGCATCCATAATTTTTGCCGAAAGAATCTCTTTTTTTATCTTTTGAATATTTGCCGGTGTCATACTGAAGCAGCGTAATCCCAAATTCAAAAGTGACTGTGTAAAAAGCGGATTACCCGCCATTTCACCGCATACACACACATGCTTTTTATATTTTTTCCCTGCATCTATTGTCATCTTAATTAACTGCAAGACTGCAGGATGGTTTTCCCGATACAGATGAGCAACCTTTGCATTATTGCGGTCGGCTGCCAGTGTGTATTGGGTTAAATCGTTAGTACCGATACTGAAAAAATCGACGCTTTGAGCAAGCGTATCCGCAATTAATGCTGCGGCAGGTGTTTCAATCATAACCCCGATTTTTACATTCTGACCGAAAGAAATTTTTTCTTTATGCAAATCTTTTTTTATACGTTCAACTAAAGAAAGCAGATTTTTTACTTCTTCTTCCGTTGTAATCATCGGAAACATGATATATAAATTGCCGTATACGGCCGCACGCAGCAGGGCACGAATTTGAGGAAAAAACAGTTTGATATTATCCGTACAATAACGGATGCCGCGCCATCCCAAAAAAGGGTTTTCCTCTTTGGGTAAATGTACGCACGGATACACTTTATCACCGCCGATATCAAAGGTTCTGATTGTTACGCTTTTTCCGTTCATCTGTCGCAGTACAGCGCGGTAGATTTTAAATTGATTTTCCTCTGACGGAAAATCCGTTCCGGCTTCGCTTAATAAAAATTCTGTACGGAATAAGCCGATACCGTCCGCGTTTTGTACGTAAGCTTGAGCGGCTTCTTGAACCGAGCCGATATTTGCCATAAGTTCTATACTTACGCCGTCTTTAGTTACGGCACGTTCGGTAATCAAAGCGTTAAAATATTCTTTTTCTTTTTGTAACTGTATGTTTTTTTCAGTATAAAAAGAAACGGTTGCAGCTTCCGGATTAAGCACGCACAGTTTTTTTTCCGTGTCGATAACGGCTTTGTCGTTTTCCTTAATTTCCGCGTATGAGATGCCGGAAATCATCGGTATGGCGTAGGAGCGTGCGATAATAGCGGTATGAGAGGTTTTGCCCCCTTCTTCGCAGATAATGCCGAGCAGCAAATTTTTATTGATTTCAGATAGATCTATGGGACTGAGTGCCTTTGCCGCAAGTATACACGGTTTTTTTATACATACTTTTTTTTGTGCATTCCCCGAAGCGTACGACAAGAGCATGGCGAACAGTTGTTCAAAATCCTGTGCCCGCTGTTTCAAATACTCGTCTTCGAGTGCACTCATATCGTCGGTATATTCTTGTGCCGTAAGCGTTAAAGCTTCGGTTAAAAAAACTTTTTGTTCCCGTATGCGTTGCACTACGTCGTTTTTGAGTTCCGGATCGTTTAATATGGTAATATAACTGCGAATAATTTCCGTTTTTTCCGCATCGCCTGCGACAGCAGTACTGTTTTCAGTACAAGATAAAAGAGAAGTCAACTTCGCTGCAACAGCGTTTTTTACTTCATGGAAGCGATCGCATTCGGCATCTTCGTTTAAGAGCGTTTGCTGCCTCTCCTCCGCTGCTTGCGCTTTTTTATAATCTAAAGGAGCCGAATCATCCGTCCACTTAACGATATAGCCGACACATAAGCCGTCCGACAGCACGTTGCCTGTTATCCGTTTTTCCATACTTTTACTCTTGTAATTGGTCAATAAATTCGGTAAGCGCTTGTACGGCTTTTTCCTCATCGGCACCGTCGGCTTCCAAAACAACTCTATCGTTTTGAGAAATTCCTATACGCAGCAATTTGATTATACTTTTTGCATTTGCCGTTTTTTCATTTTTTCGAATGTTAATATCCGATTGAAATGTATTTGCGAGCGTTACAAAATCGTTTGCCGGACGCGTATGCAAACCCGTAGGATTTTGTATGGTTATTTCTTTTGAAATCATGTATTTTCCTCCTCACTTATGCGGAAAATTTTCTGCAGATCGTTTTCAGTTTTTGCATTTCTCAAACCGGACAAAGCTTTATCATTGTCAAAAAGTGTCATTACTTCGATAATCGCCTGTTCGTTCAGCGCCTTTTTATCAGGAGCCGCAATACATAAAATGATGTCAACCGGATCATTGACCTTATGACCGAAAAAAACGGGTTTTTTCAAACACACCAAGCCGTATCCCAATTTAAGCGCCCCCTGTTCGGGACGCGCATGCGGCATAGCTATTCCGGGGGCGATAACAAAATAAGGACCGAATTCTTTTACCGCATCGAGAATCGCTTCGTAATATGCGGGCAAAGCACATCCGGAATCTATCAGTAAATCCGTGGATTTTTTTACCGCATCTTGCCATGTATCCGCTTCGGCTTGCAACAAAAAAGTTTTATGTGTCAAAATAAAATCAGAAAGCATATCAGATTCCCCTTTGTATACTCAGCAGTATATTTTTTATTTTTTGTATGTCCGAGTCTCCCAACTGAACGGATATATAAACGGCGGGCACCGATAAATGCGCGGTATCTATAACGGAAATAATAAAATCAATGCCTTTTTCTTTTATATATGAATCGGTGAGCTTTCGCACGGACACCGTTTCGATAAGCTCGAGTTCGGGAAATTCTTTGCATATACGTTCTTTAAGAATGCTGCTCACGACGATACCGGACGCACATACCAAAACGGCTGATACTTTTTTTATATTCGATTTAAAAAAAGGAGCTATAAAACTCAGCAAAACGCCGGCTTCTTTTTCGGAAACATCGATATGGAGGCGCGCTTGTAAAAAATCCGCAGCAGGTTTTACAATTTTTTGCATACGGTTGTCATTATTTAAAATATTTTCGGCAAATGATGCCGCATATTCCTGTATCGAAAAAAGCTGCCGGTGATTTTTTAATAGATGCCTTATTTGTAAATATACGATATAGGCTACTTTTTTATGTTCGGTAACGTATCCGTCTAAAGACGCTTCTATAAACGATACAAAATTTCCTGCAATTTGAACGTATTGATTTTGGTTTTTAAAGATACTTGCAGCAGCTTCGGTACTTTGTAAAATTTCCGTAAAAAACAGCGTTTCGCTGTCGGCATAATCATTTTCACTTATTAAAAAATGCAAAGAACGGCAGGTTTGTTTTATCTCGGCACTTATCTGATCATCTTCATATGCTTTATCGTCTTTACGAGACGCCACAAAAAAACCGTTGGCACAGCGGAACTCCATAATACTGACACATAAAAACAAAAGTACAAAGTCTATATCCGAAAAAGAAGTTGATGAGAGCGTTTCGATTTTTTCCACAAAATCGAAATTTTGCTTTATATGTGTTTTTTCTTTTAAATATTCAAACACGGCGCACGTAAACGTATAGATTTTAAGTCTGTTTTCAGGAATTACCGGTTTATGAATATAAGTATACAATAAACTCATAAATTCATTAAAATTCAGATAGAGACAAGCCGTATTCAAAGCCGCTTGCCGTGCAGCGATTTCATTTCCGCTGATATATGTTCCGACTCCTCTTTTACGCAAAATGACGCAGCCGGATTTTTTAAGATTTTGTTCAAGCTCGGTAAGTATTTTTGACACACCCGTTTCCGAAATATTAAGACGTCGGGCAAGTGACGCAATTTTCACCGTGTCTTTTTCATTCAAAAGATAAAGCAGCACCAAAAAACTTTTTTCTTCCAGAGAAAATTCCTGAGAATAGTTTTTACGCTCAAAATCATTGATAAGGGTTTCCTTTGCATTTTTACTTCCCGTGAGCATAAATCCCTTGCCGCGTAATTTTACAAGGGACAGGTCATACGGTTGAATATATTTTTCAATTTGCGGCAATAGCCGGAAAAAAGTGCTTTCGCTTGCACCTATTTTTTCGGCGATTATTACAGAGGAAATATAATCGGATGCATCAAGAAGTACATTCAGAATACTTATTATCTTTGAGTCACCGATATTCATGACTTATATTATGTATCGACTTTTCCGAAATTGTAAAGAAAAAGTAAATTTTTATTGACATTAAGAGTTGTTGTCATTTTGTTTATGGGGAAAGTATAAACATGTTTTATATTTTCATTTTTTTAAATGATATGATACCGATAAGATTTTATTAATCGGAATAATTCAGATTGATACTATTAAGAAAAACATCGCCTGACACGATTTTCAAAATCGATATTTGTTTTCATTAAAAAAGCTACCCTACTCTCCCTTTCCGTGAAAATCCGGCAGCAAGTGCAATCGCTTCCCTGCCGCCGAACCGTGTCGTTTCTGTTACAAACCGCTTACTTTGCCGCGTTCTTACCCGCGATGCGGCCGAACACGATGATGTCGGCGATCGC
>CAUUVZ010000094.1:0-4676 GCA_963548875.1 uncultured Treponema sp.
ACTGCGAACGCACCTTTTCTACAGCACTGCAATTCATCATATTGACCTTCGTAGCACTTCTTTTGAGAAGACTTTAAACAGGTTCTTAGAAGAATATAAGCTTTGAGTTTATAAAACTCGAAATTAAGCCTTTTATAAATATCATATACGACTTTCCTAAAGACTTAAAATATAGCGGGTTTTACATGAGTAAATGCGGATTTCAAAAAGTACCTTCGTTTAGCTTCTAGCACAATTTCTTCTCCAATCATAAAGCGTTTTTCAAGAAGTGCGTCCGTGTCCGCTGTTATGATTTTATGTTCTTCCGTATTTGCCTTTATACGATAACGTATTGTTTTTCCCAAAAATGATTTTGAAATTATTTGTCCTCGTATTTCTTCTTTCGCAGATTTTGCTTTGGATGATTCGTCGGCTTTTTTTAGTAAGAACCATTCGGGGCGAACAATATACGTTTTTCCGTGTTCGTTAAAAAAATTTGCATCGCCTAAAAATCCCGCAGTAAAATTGTCGGCAGGTTCAAAATATAGTTTTTCAGCCGTACCGTGCTGCAAAATCCGTCCGCCGTTCATAACTGCAATCTTATCCGACAATGCCATCGCTTCTTCTTGGTCATGCGTAACATAAATCGTCGTTATTCCGACTTCATTTTGAATCTCTTTTAATTCTTCGCGGACATTTATGCGCAGATTTGTATCAAGACTTGAAAGCGGTTCATCCATTAAAAGAATGCGCGGTTTTAAAACAAGTGCGCGTCCGAGTGCAACGCGCTGCTGTTGCCCCCCCGAAAGTTCGTGTGGAAAACGCTTCATAAGCGCAGAAATAGACAGCATTTTTGCAGTTTGTTGAACTAAGGCTGCATTCTCATCTTTGTTTTTAGATATAATTTTAAGTCCGTAGAGAAGATTTTGTTCCACAGTCATATTAGGAAAAAGTGCATAATCCTGAAAGACCATCCCTATTTTGCGCCGTTCAACGCCGGTTTTTGTTTTGTCGATACCGTCGATTTTTATTGTGCCGCTTTCAGGTTCCAAAAAACCTGCAATAATGCGCAAAATTGTCGTTTTTCCGCAGCCTGACGGACCTAAAAGAGAAGTAAAACTTCCGGATTCAACGGAAAGTGAAAAATCGTTGATTACGGAGGTTGTTCCGAATGCGAAGTTTATATGTTCAAGCGAAAGAGCTGTTTTATTTTCCATGCGTTACCTCGTTCACATACGGAAGTATTTTTTTAGCAAACTTGCTAGGAAACTTCCGTTTCGGAACAGTTTTCCTTGAAATACGAATATCATTCTGCCGATAAAAAGTATGATGAATGCCGCAGAAGTCATCGCAAATGCAAGCGCAGCGGCTTCTCCCCAGCTTCCCTGTTCCGCAAGATTTAAAATATTGACGGAGGCAAGCGGCGTTTTAAATGAAATTAAAAATATCACTGAACTTACGGTACCGATACTGCGTATAAAAGTATAGGTCAGTGCGGAAAAAAGCCCTCCTGACGAAATCGGTGCAATTACCGATGTGAACACTTTTATGCGGGAAGCACCCAGCGAACGCGCTCCGTCATCAAGAGATGTTTTAATTGCCGCATAACTTGAAGACATTATTCGGTAGGAAAACGGCATAAATCCGGCAGTCATAGCGATGATTATAAGAAGTCCATGTGTGTCTATACCGAGTCTGTTTGCAGTAAGAGAATATGCAAGTCCCATAAGAGAGCCCGGTAATGCGGCAGGAATTTGTGCGGAAACGTCGAGAAAGCGCCGCAAAGGTGCATTTGTTCTGTGCGCTAAAAACGATGACACGGAAGCAGCAACGGCACCCGTTACCGACGCAGCTGCAGCAAATAAAAATGAATTTTTAAGCGCATTAAAATGATTAGGCAAAGTTTTTATATGTTCAATCGTAAAGCTGGTATTTATTCCCCAGAGTTTTTGGAAACTTCCGGCAATAATTGAAACAAACTGCGCTAAGATTGCCGTGCACAAAATCGCGCAAAATATCGTAAGTGCAATTCGTGCGCAAAAAGATGCTTTTCCAACTTCCGCATTGCTTGATTTTCCGCCTATAGTTGCAGTTTTATTCATATTTTTTGAAAAAAAAGCATTATTCAAGAAAAACAAAATCATTGACGGCACTAAAAGCACAAGCCCCAGAACCGCACTAACGCCCGCATTAAGCCAACCTGTAAGTTGAGTGTAAATTTCCACCGCAAGAACGCGAAATCGCCCCGCAACAATCAACGGATTTCCAAAATCACTTAAAACCGATACAGCAATGAAAAGCGCGGCAGAAATTATTCCGGCAGAAGACAAAGGTAACGTCAGAGTAAAAAATATACGCACTCCGGAAGCACCCATGCTCCGCGCCGCCTGCTCAATAGAAGGATTTATATTTTCAATAGACTGACGGCAAATTAAATATGCAATCGGGAAAAAGCACAAAACCTGAGCAATCACAAGTCCCGTAAAGCCGTACAGCGATATGTCAAGGTGCAGAAGTGTATGCGTAATAAAACCGCGCCGACCTGCAAGAAGTATAAATGCAAGTCCGCCTACAAAAGGCGGTGTTACAAGGTGAATAATCGGAAATGCTTCAAAAAATCTTTTAAAAGGAATGGCTCCGCGCGTTACTGCGTAAGCATAAATATATCCGAAAAGCACCGAGAAAAAAGTTGAAGTCAGGCACTCTGCGGCAGTGCTAAAAATCGCTCTATGCCAGCGCGGATTTTTGAACACCGCCGCAAAATCTTCCGGTTTGATTACGGAGGCTGTGCAAAGCAGAGGAATTATAATTACAACTGTAAAAAAAATGACGGCGGCTAACCAGACCGCAAGGAATGATTTGCTGCCGTCATCAAATTTATTGCGCAAATAAAACTCCGTATTATTTTACTTCTTTAGACCAGCGCGCAAGAACTTCATCGCGCTGTTCGGCAGCTTTTTGAAAATCATAATCGATAAGGTCGATTTTATCCAACGGAATCGTACCCGCAGAGGCTTTCGCGTGCGGATTTACAGGAGTAGTAAAATCCAGCGAACTCATAAGTTCTTGAGCTTCGGAAGAAAGCATAAAATCTACGAATTTTTGCGCCGACTTGAGATTACGTGTTCCGTTCATAATCGAAATACAGTCAACATCGCCTGCCGCCTGCGGAAGCGCAATCAAATCAATATCAAATCCTTGAGCCTTATATTTCGCCATTGCATGAATATATGAAATTCCGATTGCATATTCGCCGCTTCCGATAAGTTTTGCAGGCGCACTTCCGGAATCCGGAAATTGCCCTACAAGAGACGCAAGTGTCAAAAGATATTTCCATCCGTCGTCCCAGCCCAATCTTTGCAATTGGTTCTGAACAAAAAGATATGCAGTCGAAGACGCCGCAGGATCCGTCAAAACAATTTCACCTTTAAATGCCGGATTCAGCAAATCTTCCCAAGATGCAGGATATGGCGTATTTGGAAACTTTTTTGCAAAGCGTTCGCGGTTAATACCGGCACCGAGAGTAAGCACACAAAATCCCGTCCACGCGCCGTCGGATGACTTTGCATAAGCAGGAACATCCGAAGCGGCATTTGAATTATAATGAAAAAGAGCACCTTCTTTGTCCGCCTTTATATGGTAAGAACGCGCACCGCCAAGCAATATATCCGCCTTAGGGTTGCCTTTTTCTGCAATTACACGATTTACAAGCTCGCCGGTAGATGCACGCAGATATTCGGTTTTAATACCGGTATTGCGAGTAAACAGTTCCGTAAGTGCTTTTGTCTCCTCATCATGGATTATCGAATAAATCCTAAGCGGTTCCGACGTTTGTTTTGTACAGCCCAAAAAAGAAAAAGCAACAATAATCGGGAAAAGTTTTGCAATAAAATTATTTTTCACGTTTCTAACACCTGTTTTGAAATTGATTTCGGGCAGTTTAATATCCCTACCGACAGGTGTCAACACAATCGCATATATTTCGTGCGGAGGGGAGAACGGAACTTGAAAGACGCAACAGATTTCCCGTCCGCTACAACTTTGCTCGGCAGCAAAATTGCCGAGAATATGTTCTGTTGCGGGAAAGAAAGATAGGAACCCCTGCTAAAGACCGTTTGCCAAGCAGTTTTTGCAATGTGAAAACTGCAGTCAAGCGGACAGCAGAACCGGTTTTACGGACGTAATTCGATTTATTGTCCGCCCCAAGTTTGCCGCAGGCAAACTTGCATAAAACATTGGGAGGATCAACTCGCCGCTCACAAGATACGTTTTCTGCAAAGAAACACTTTTCGGGCTTTAGACCTGTCTCCAATTTTCAGAACTTTTACGGGGGTTCTTAGGGGAACTCCCCTAAGCAGCGCGAGGAAAGGAAGGAGGGTTTAAGGGAGGAAGGGAAACCCCTGCTCTGTCGGGGGTGTCCCTTCCTCCCTTATATTATACTTTGAACTTTCCCACTTCTTCTGCGAGTCCTTCTATGCTGTCTTTGTTTTTGCGGGCAAGGTCGTTTACTTCCTGCACGGCGTTGTTTATCTGCTGAACTCCGGCAGCCATTTCGTTCATGCTGTCTTTGATGACCGCCGTAAGTCCGTCGAGTTTACGCATCTCTTCGGCGACTCCTTTGCCGCCTACAAGCATTTCTTCGGAGCCGTTTTTAACTTCTACGGTAACGGAGCTTATGTTTTTGATTGCGGACAAAA
>CAUUVZ010000095.1:0-4196 GCA_963548875.1 uncultured Treponema sp.
ATAGTGAAGAGAAAAGAAAGAAACTGGTAATTTATATCAATCCGCCGTATGCGGAAACTGATAATCGAAAAAGTGATAGAAGTGGTGTAAAAGACAGCGATATGGAAAAAAAGTATCGTGAAATACTTGGTAATGCCGGAAATGAACTTTATGCACAATTTTTGATTAGAATTTATAAAGAAATACCCAATATAATGATTGCACACTTTTCAAAGCTAAAACATTTACAAAGCCCAAATTTTAAGATTTTTAGAACAATTTTTACTCCAAAATTTGAAAAAATGTTTGCAGTTCCTGCATGGACTTTTGATAATGTTACAGGTGAGTATCCAATAGGATTTATGATTTGGGATTCATCAGAAAGTGAGAAATTTGCAGAATGTAAATGTGATGTTTTCAATGCAAAGGGTGAACTTATAAATGAAAAAGTAATAATATCATATGACAATGTAAAATTGATGAATGACTGGATTGCAAAATTCAAAACAAAAGGAATTGAAGAAGAAAGAGCAATTGGGCTTTTAAATTATACCGCAAGTGATTTTCAACAACAAAAATACACAGCACTCATTTCTGGAACAAAACAGATGGGACATAATAGTAAAATATTGGCTTTTAAAGAAAATCTGTTTCCCGTGTGTATTTACTTTACAGTAAGACTTTCTATTGAACCAACATGGTTAAACGACCGAGACCAATTTCTATATCCAAACGATGGCTGGCAAAATGACAAAGAATTTCAATCAAATTGTTTAATTTACACGCTTTTCCACGGTCAAAACCGTATTTCATCTGATCATGGTACAAACCACTGGATTCCCTTCTCAGAACAACAAGTCGGCTGTAAAAAAGCATTTAAATCAAACTTTATGAGTAAATTCTTGAACGGTGAAGTTGAATTCAAAAAATCGGATGACTGGTTTTCAGAAAATGAACCTGCAAAATCCGAAAAAGTTGTTTTATCGGAAGAAGCGCAAAATGTTTACAATGCAGGACTTGAGCTTTGGAAATATTATCATTTACAGCCCAAAGCCAATCCTGACGCTTCTTTTTATGATATCCGAAAGTTTTTTCAAGGTGAAGCAAAAGGCAGAATGAACAACGGCTCTCATGATGAAAAATATATGGAGCTTATTTCAGATTTACGAGAAAAAATGAAACTTTTGGCTAAAAAGATAGAGCCTAAAATTTATGAATATGGATTTTTGAAAAAGTGAAAACTATAACTTTTAAAAAGAAAACAACTAAGGAACCGCTGAATAATTCGAATCCGAATTGCTCAGTATTTCCTTAGTCTTTTGCGGGAGGGGCGGACAGTAAAATCTGTTCTACAGAGTTAGTTTTTCTGCTGTCCGCTTGTAGTTTTGCCGTGCGGCAAAACTACGGTAAATAGGTTTGCTTGCGGCAGAGAGCAGGCGAGAAGTATTTTTACAGTTTCTCCGACAGGAAAATTGTAACCGCGCTGAATAACTTTTGGGGTTCTTAGGGGTATACCCCTAAGCAGGGCGGGAAAGAGAGAGGGTCTAAGGGAGAGAGGAAACCCCGCTCTGAACGGGGTTTCCTCTCTCCCTTAAAGGGATATTTTGGAGGAAAAGTATGCTTGAAGAATTGAAAAAACGTGTCTATGAAGCGAACATGGACTTGCAGCGGCACGGACTGATCACGTTTACGTGGGGAAATGCGAGCGGCATCGACCGCGAAAAGGGCTTATTCGTCATCAAACCGTCGGGAGTCGCTTATGAAAAGCTGACGCCCGATATGATGGTCGTCATGGATTTGGCGGGTGCGGTTGTTGAAGGGGACTTAAATCCTTCTTCCGACGCGAAAACTCATCTTGTTTTGTACAATTCTTTTCCGAAAATCGGCGGTGTCGTACATACGCACAGCTCATGGGCAACCAGCTGGGCGCAATCGGGGCGCGATATTCCCTGTTACGGTACGACCCATGCCGATTATTTTTACGGTTCCGTGCCTTGTGTCCGCAATCTTACAAAAGAAGAAATCGATGAAGACTACGAATACAACACCGGCGTTTTGATTGCCGAATATTTTGCAAATGCGGATGCAAAAAATCAAAACGCCGTGCTTGCCGATATGGAACAAACCGAAAGCTATATCTCGGTTCCTTGTGTTCTTTGCAAAAATCACGGTCCTTTTGCTTGGGGAAAGTCTCCCGAAGAAGCGGTTTACCATGCCGTCGTACTCGAAGAAGTCGCCAAAATGGCTGCGCGCACGGAACGCCTCAATCCGCAGGTAGAACCCGCTCCGCAGATTTTGCAGGATAAGCACTATCTGCGTAAGCACGGGAAAAACGCATATTACGGGCAATCGTCGGCAACGAAGAAATAAGTCTTAAAGTGCGCGCAATTTCCGCAAGATGCGGCGAGAGGCTTCGGCTGTATATCATTAGGAATGGGAATGCGGAGACCGCCGGTATACGGTAAGCGCAATGGAAGTATGATAAAAAGCGACGTCTGAAATATTGCCGTCGTTTTTTATCTCGAGTTTGCGGGGATGTTTGCAGAGGACTTGTATACATACTGTTTCGGTAAAAAAAGGTTTAATCGATGTACGTTATTTTGCAAACTCGGCTATCTTATATGTGTGTTCACGCGCACGTCTAAAAACTTTTTCGGATATTGAAGTATCCTGCAAAAGTTTTTATTGGAGGTTTTAATATGGAAAATGATTATACGCTCGGCTTATACGAAAAGGCGATGCCTTCAGGTCTTTCTTACGCGGAAAAATTGTCGACCGCTAAAGAATGCGGCTTTGATTTTGTGGAATTGAGCGTTGATGAAACGGACGAAAAACTTGCCCGCTTGGATTATAACGTCAAAGAGCGGCGTGAATTGGTGCGGACTATGTTCGATTCGGGGCTGTTTTTCAGAAGTATATGCTTAAGCGGACACCGTAAATATCCGCTCGGTAGTATGGACTCAAAGACGCGTGAGCGTGGTATGGACATTATGAAAAAAGCGGTAGATTTGGCGAATGATCTCGGTATTAGGATTATTCAGCTTGCCGGTTACGATGTCTACTACGAGGAAGGCTCTGAGGGTACGCGCGCTTACTTTGTGAGTAATCTCTTGGATGCGGTCGAATATGCGGCAAAAGCGGGTGTTCTTCTCGGCTTTGAAACGATGGAAACGCCTTTTATGGATACGGTAGAAAAGGCGATGACTTATGTAAAAACCGTAGAGTCGCCTTATCTCGGAGTGTATCCGGATTTGGGAAACCTAACTAATGCCGCCCGACTTTACGGCACGAAAGTTACCGACGATCTTGAATCTGGAAGAGGACATATCGTTGCCATGCATTTAAAAGAAACCGTTCCCGGCAAATACCGTGAGATTCCGTTCGGTACGGGACACGTTGACTTTGCGTCCGGTATAGACACTGCATGTAGGATGGGTATACGGCGTTTTGTTGCGGAAATGTGGTATACTGGTTCCGATGGTTGGAAAAACGACGTAAAAGCGGCAAATAAGATGCTGCGCGGATTTTTTAAACAAAACTAAACAAAGTATAACGATTTTTACATACTGCCGGTCATGTATAGCATTGCCGGCATTTTTATATTCTTTTTATTTTGCCGTATGTGCGGCGTTAAACAAAAAAAACGGCATCGCGCCGTTTTTTTACAAGTCGAATTATAATCAGCCTAAGGAAACTTGACCGGACTGATCGATTGCAAGAATGGATTTGCATTCGGAGCAACGGAAACGTCCCGGTTTTGTCGCTCTTAAATGCTTACTGCAAACCGGACACGCAAACACTTTCGGGAAGACGCTGTCCTTTACCGTTGTTCCGAGCTTAAAGAAGTTTACGGCTTCTTCGGACGAGTCCTTTATATTAAAGAACTGCGAAAATCCCAAAAGCTGGAAAACTTCATAGACTTTGGGCTGTATTTCAAGGAGTACGATATCGCCTCCTTTTGGTTTTATCATTTTTAAGAAAGACGTAAATGAACCTATACCTGTAGATGAAACATAATTCAGGGCTGAGCAATTAAAAATCAAGTTTACATAACCCGCTTCAATTGCTTTTGTAATTTTTTTCTGGAAGAAGTTTGAATTATAGGTATCTATGTAACCGTTCATGTATATATACAGACAGTTAGGAACGGACTCCTCTCTTTCAAGAGAAATTTTGAGGGTATCATCTTTATCTTCTTCAAAGCCGGGCACAATAGT
>CAUUVZ010000096.1:0-3795 GCA_963548875.1 uncultured Treponema sp.
GATTTTATACGGAATTTCATTTTTACACATAGAAACCTCCTGTTATGTTTTTATGTATAGAAACATATTATATGATTCTATATATAATATCAAGAGGCAGGGATAATATTCATGATTCAAGAAAATTGAATTAAAGCCGTATATCTATAACGGTTATATCGTCGGGAATCATGCTATGACCTATGTAAGAATCTACGGCTTTCGTTATCGCATTGTAAACTTCGGCTTCCGGCTTATCGTAAAGCTTCGTAAAAAACCTGCGTACATTTTCATCCTCAAAGCGCGTACCGTCATCATTCTGCATATCGCTGAATCCGTCCGTGTACAAATCTATATGAATTCCGGGTTTTGCTTTCAAAAGCTCAAAAGGTCTTTCTTTGGAATCTGCAGAAGAAACGAGACTGTCTTTAATTCCGCCTATACCGAAAGGAGGAAGTTTCGGGTCAACGGAAACGATGCGCGGCTCGTTTTTTGAAGCCGCATCTTTGTACAAAAGGTAAATTGAAGCATGACCGCAATTAAACACATATATGAAATTTCGTTTAACGTCTACAAAACACAAAACGCCCGTTATAAAACTTCCGCGAGGAACGACAGTCTCAAGATAATCATCCAGCATGGCAACTATTTTTTGCGGCGTTTCAACGTTTTTAGTTATAAAACGCAAAGACTTAAAAAACGAAGCAATCGTAACGGTAAGCAAAGATGCCGCAACGTTTTTACCCGATACGTCAAAACAGCAGACGATACTTTCATTTTCATTCATTTTAAAGACTTGATATACATCGCCGCCAAGCATATTCGCCATTCTGTTCCAAGTAGTTACGGTATAAGGCAGAGATTTTAACGCTGCACTGTCGGGAAAAAGATAATTTTGAGTAAGGCTGGCGTTTTTCAAATCCTGTTCGCGTATTTCCGAAAGACGTGACAAAAATTCATGCAGAGAGACGATTCCGTAAAAACTTGTCTTATAAAAAACCGGAAAATAAACTATGCCGTACACCATATTTATTTCATAAATTTTAGGCAGAATTTGTTCGATAAAGTCGTCCGCATAAAGAACAATCGTAATATTGTCCATATAATTGCTTATGTATTTTGCCGTAAAACGTTTCCATATCGAATTGGTAGCGGATTCAACGGTTTTTCTATCGATTACACCCGTAACATGATCGTATTCTTCAACCGGGACAACTTCCAATTCCGGATTTTGCTGAAACAAAGGCACAAGAGTATCAATAGTATTTGTACCTTGCACGGGTTCAATATACTTTGCAATGGAACCTATCCTTTTTGCGGAAAATTGATTTGAAAAATCAGGTGATTTTTGAGCAGCCGTACCGTCAAGTTCATCGGGACTTTCATCCATGAACATTGTAGGATCAATTGCATATAAGTCAGAATCTTCCATAAAATTTTACCTCTTGCGTCTCTCCGTGATGTAAGAAAATTCCCAAAATAAAAGTTTAAGGAACTATATATGTGCAATTATACACTCACATTCAAAATTATGCTTATAAAAAAACGTAAACTTGAGCAAAATTTTATATAATGAACGATATAAATGCCTTTTATTACGAATTTTATAAACTCAATTTAAAAAGCGAGAATTACAATTTCTCCGTCCGTTTTATTGTTATGCCATACATTATCGCGATGTAGTTGCCATGAATAATAATAAGATAGCTTTTCACCGGTATCGGTTATGAAATCTACATGAAAACGATTGGAAAGTTCCGTTTTTGAACGATAGATTTTTACCGCTTTTATATTTTTAGTAACCGTTTCGGTATGTTTTTTACCGAGCAATGTCGCTATTTCCGTTTTTGTATACGTTCCGGTTACGGCATATTCTTTTTCTGCATGGCGCAAAATAAAAGTGTTGTACAACTCCAAAGCACTTGTACCTTTAGGAAATACATATTTATCGCTCTTAATAAACTGACCGACATCAACTTTCGTAAACGAATCTCTATCATCACCGTCATCGAGCTTACACGCCGCAATCGTTACAAAAGATATTAAAAGCACAAACAAAAGAATTTTTCGTTTCATATTCTTACACCTTTAGACATCTACAATTTCTCTTTATCCGTTCATATTCGAAAACTTTTTCAACGCGGCTATCTGCTCACCTACTTTTACGGGAGCGGGACCTCCGTCCGTGGAGCGCGCGTAAACGCATTTTTCCGGCGGAAGTATATCGAAAATACCGGATTCTATGAGCGGCGAACATGATTGCAATTCTTCTATAGAAAGGTCTTCGAGGCGACAGTTCTTTTCTACGGCAAGGCGCACCGCTTTTGCGCTTACACCGTGCGCCGTTCTAAACGGCATTCCCTTTTGCACAAGATAATCTGCAAGATCGGTTGCGTTCAAAAATCCGCCGCGGCAGGCTGCCGCCGTCTTATCCGTGTTCCAAACTGCGCTTGCAATCATCTTTGTAAAGACCGTAACGCATGAAGATACGACATCGCATGAATCGAATAAGCTGTATTTATCTTCCTGCATATCGCGGTTGTAGGCAAGCGGCAGTGCTTTCATCATCGTAAGGAGCGCGACGAGATTTCCGTAAACGCGCCCGGTTCGCCCGCGAATCAATTCGGCAAAGTCGGGATTTTTCTTTTGAGGCATGATTGAACTGCCGGTAGACCATTTTTCGCTTAATTCGATAAACGAAAACTCGGTAGAAGACCACAAAACAATTTCTTCGCAAAAGCGCGACAAGTGCATTTGAACAAGAGAAAGAGCGGCAGCAGTTTCTATGCAGTAATCGCGATCTGAAACGCCGTCCAGCGAATTGGACACAATCTCATCGAAACCGAGTAATTCCGCTTCATAATGACGGTCAAGCGGAAGACCGCTTCCCGCAAGCGCACAGGAGCCTATCGGAGAGACTGTAGTGCGCTTTAAAGCGTCATTGAGCCGCTCCCAATCGCGCGTAAGCATCCACGCCCATGCACATAGATGGTGAGCAATCGTTACCGGCTGGGCGTGCTGAACGTGCGTAAAGCCCGGCATTATGTCGGTGATGTGCGTTTGAGCAATATCTGCAAGAGTTGAGATGAGCGTTAAAAGTCGATTTTGCAAATCTGGAATAAAGCGGCGCAGATAAAGCCGCTCGTCAAGCGCAATTTGGTCGTTGCGGCTGCGTCCCGTGTGAATTTTTTTGCCGGCTTCACCAATGAGGTCGGTAAGAGCGGCTTCTATAAACGAATGAATGTCTTCAGCAGAAAGGTCTATTTGGAGCGAGCCGCTTTGTAAATCAGTCTCTATGGAAGTCAAACCTTTGACAATTTCGTCAGCTTCAGTTTGTGATATGATTTTTGAGTGTGCAAGCATTTTTGCGTGAGCGATGCTTCCGCGTATGTCGTCAAGTGCCATACGCTCGTCAACACTGATTGATGTTTCAAAAGCTACTGCGTCAGCATCCGGTCCGTCTTCAAAACGACCGTGCCAAAGTGCCGCATGATTATCCGATGTAATTGCCCCATGTTTCATGCGTCGATTATAGTAAAATACGGAAAATCTTGCAAAGCATGACTCAAAACTGTTCCGCCTAATCTTTTAATCATGGAACTCAGTTTTTAAAAGTCTGCCCAAAAAATAAAAAATAAGCAATAATAAGCGCATGGGTTGGGAAGAACTGAACCTTTATCATAAAAGTGCAGTGCCAAAATTGCCGAAAAAGAAAGGAGGAAAGGCAATGAAAGGGTACGATCAAAATTTTAAAAGCGAGGCGTTAAAGCTGTCGGACGACATCGGAGTTAAGAAAGCCTGTGAACAGCTTAATGT
>CAUUVZ010000097.1:0-3622 GCA_963548875.1 uncultured Treponema sp.
CTCTGCTGAAAACGCTTCGTAAATCAACGAGAGACAAACCTAAAATAATTGCCGGATATTACAGATTTGAAGGAGAAGAAGCAGGAACTGTTATGGCAGAACTTTATGAAACATATAATCTGCCTGTTAATTATTTTTCCCGTCAATGAAAATTATTTCAAAAGAGAGGATTGACTCGGAAATGCGTAAAAAATACGATGAAACGGAAACTCCTTTTTCAAGACTTTTGGAACACAAGGAGCTTCCAAAATCCGTAAAGACTGAACTGATACGCCGGAAGAACTCTCTTGATTTGGAATCCCTTCTGATTAAAACTCAAAGATTCCAAACTAAACTGATTTCTCTGGCTATTCCTTGGTCGAATTGATTTCGGTTAGATTTTTACGTGAGTAAATACAGAAGGAAGAAAGTTATGCTATTCCGGTTCCGCAAAAACATCTTACTACTTTGGTAATTCGAAAGGTTATGGCTTCATCTATTTCAGCTGTAAAACAGACACTTCAAACAATTTTAGAGCGTCTTCTTAAAATAAAAAAAGGCTTGCCACCTGAAGATCTCAATATGGAAGAAAGAAAAACTTTAAGGCTCGCCTTAGAAAAACATGAGCCTTGAGTTTTATAAAACTCGAAATTAAGTCTAAGTCGGTTTTTTATTCTTTTTGTTCAAGAGCATATTTCTGTAACTCTCCTGAAAAAATTGCCATGCGGTATGCGATTGATGTTCCATTACCGAGTATCCGAACGAAAAGGATATTGCGCCTTCTTTTTTGTCGGCAACTGCAGAGCACCTTTGCTTTATATCATCGAGCAAGGTAAAAAGTCTTTCTTCCGCCATATCGGGGAGGATTGCGGCAAAAGTGGAACCGTAAATTCTAAACAGCTCAAGAGAATTATGTTTATTGCCGGACTCGGAGGTCAATATATTCCGCATCGATGCTTGTACAATCTGCGTAAACTTTTTTATGTATGAATCCGCAGCTCTGATTCCGAGTTTTTCGTTTAGATTCTCCAATCCGTCGATTGAAAAACACAGCATAAACAGAGGATCCATCGATTTATTTATAAGATTAGTCGCATATTTTACGAACGCATCTTTTTTTCGTATGCCGGTCAATTCATCCGTATATGCGGCTTGTTCCAGAGTCTTTATGATTCCGTCATAAAAGTTCAAATCCAACAAGCGCATCACGGAACCCAATTGTTTTTTACCGTTCGAAACGGAAGACATTTGAACGTAATAAAGTTTTTTATCGGCAAGCCCCGAAATATAAAATTCTTTCATAGGATTGGACGGATTCGTCATTCCGAGAATCTGAAAACTGTTTTCCGAAAAGATTTCGGAAAACGATTCGAACTTTTTTATCGTTACGCCATGCGCATCAAAAAAATCCGCCGCGCGGTTATTCATCTGCAAAAACTTATTTTTTGAATTAAAGATAATAACGGGTTGCGGTGAAATCTCATACAAAACCTGCCGCGCTTTACTTATGCATCTCTGATTGTCGTCGGTATAAATAGCTAGAAACCCCGTCGTAAGCATACAAAATTGAGAAAGAGAATTAAAATATTCTTGTATGGGGGTGTAGTTTTTTACCGTAAAGTTTTCGATTATGAATTTATGCGCGCCGGGAATCAAATATACGGACATTCCCACAAAAAACATGATAAAGATATGCTTGTTTTCGGAAAAGTTCTTTATTCCGCGCACGGAAAAGATTACCGTAAGTCCCAACGCAGTACCGAACGAATAAAATGCGTGAATGAAATACGGCAAACGCTTGGGATAAAAATAACCGGGCATAAAGGAGCTTCTGCTTTGCTCTGCAGCCGGTAATTGCAGAAAAAAATCGTTTTTTGAAAGCAGATAAAACCCGACCGTCAAAATCGAAAAGACTACGGGAAATAAATACATAAATGAAAACAGCGTTCTTTTGCATTTTATTTTGGAAAAACATATCGAAAACAAAAACAAAGAACATATTGCAATTTCAAGAGATATGTAACTGAACGACTGTACAAGAATTATCCGGCGCGGCGACGATATTATAGCCTGCATGACGTCAAGCATCGCACAGACTCTCATCATAAAATTTGCGGTTCCGAAATACTTTGCGGAAATTTCGCTGTTACTTTCCGAAAAAATAACTGCGGAATAAATAAAACACGCAAGAGCCGTACAAATTTTTATAAACGTATTTATCGGATAATTCATCTGATGCCCATATTTACGGAATAAGAATTCTTAACCAAGTCGAAATATGCTTTGTGCTTGGCGTAAATATTATAAAAAACGGACATCGTAAACAGATAGAATCCGCCGTCCCTTTGAGTAAGCGTTTTGAAGTTTTTCGTTACGTTTCCGGTTTCCGGCTGAAATAAAATAGACTCTACGGAGCAAGAATCGGCGGAGTAAGAAATTTTTACGTCCGGAAGATTTATATACGCGCCGTCCATGCTCAAAAGCAGCTGCCTGACCGTAGCGAACGGAATTCCGCCCTTGTCCGCATCTTTGCCTGCCGCAGAACTAGCAGAACTATTTATAATGCCGGCAGAAAGAACGGCTGCATCTTTGCAAGACCACACATTTGCCATTTGCTGCGTCCAGTTTTTATCCAGCGTAATGCTCTGTCCGT
Organism: uncultured Treponema sp.; assembly: GCA_963548875.1. Lineage (GTDB taxonomy): Bacteria > Spirochaetota > Spirochaetia > Treponematales > Treponemataceae > Treponema_D. Next base: position 2,633 of record CAUUVZ010000097.1, read on the forward strand.
CGGAAATCGCATATTCGGTTTTATCTCCCGAAGACTTCTTAAAAACATGACGATTGTCGGCATATTTTACCGGAAAGCCCGCAAAATCCGCAAAAGAGCGGTCTTCTGACGAACGCAACCTGCCTGCAGCAACCGCGTAAAATACGTTTTTACCGGCGGCATCTTCAATAAGTTTTATGTTGAACAGAGGAATCAGCGCATCGTAAAATACCGTAACATTGCCGCCGAACTGCATAAAATCTTCATTTTTCTTTATCGCGCCTTCGCGTAAAAAACCGCCTTTCCCTGCGGAAATAACCGGCTCAACGGCACCCGCCCTTATACGGCGCGCGGAAAGCTCATACATAATGTCGTGCAAATAATTTACTATTTCAGTGTCATCGGGAGCAGCCGCACCGATTTTTTCGCCCGTTATTTCAAGATGATCGGAATCGGGATTCACCGTAACATAGATTTCAACACTTTTTGCCGGAAGCTTTGTTTTTTCATCTTTAGGCGCAAAATAACGTGCCGCAAACGTACCGGCATCGTATGCCAAAAAACCGATATAAGAATCGCGATAAAAAGTCTTATCGCAAAAATACACATACTCGCCGGAAACATCCGCTATTGACGGAGTAAAACCCGGAAGCGCAAACGCCGCGCTGCACAAAACCGCCGGAAAGAAAGCGGCAAAAACCTTTGAAACCTTCAAAAATGCACTCATAGATTCCCCTGACGTCATAAAAAGTTTTTACTGAACGTTTCTCTCATCCGATGGGCGCAACCCGATTTTGTAAACCGGCTTTTCGGCGTTTCATTCGCGGCAAACCGCGAACGGCTTTCAGCCGCGCCTACAATCCGGCGCAAGTTATATCTTCCGTCGTTTGCGGCTTCTCCGTTTTGCAGCGGAACAACCGCAAATCCAATCTCTCCAAACCGTGCGCCGGTCATGCTAAGTAATTTTTGTACTCATGCGCTACCGCGCATTGTAAATCCGGCGCAAGTTTT
>CAUUVZ010000098.1:0-3523 GCA_963548875.1 uncultured Treponema sp.
CGCAGTCGAGCCTTTAGAGTAGGCTTCCGCAAGCCTAACGCTCGAAACGGCACGCTGCCGGAACCTCGCCTACGCACAATGGAGTTTATTTCAAAAGTCTCAGTTTCATTGGTACGGGCATCAGATGAAAAATGTCGAGTTTTTACAAAAACTCGACATTTAACCTATAAGTTAAAAAAGATTGCGCAAAAGGTAAAAGCGAGTCTTTCGGTGCGAATTAAAATCCGTATTCATATAAATTATTGTGCTTTATGAATCGGAACTATAACCGTAAACTTTCGCCATTATTTTGTTTTGCAGTTCCAGCGGCATTTTAATAAAATGTATGCGGATACTATAAAATTCACCTTTTAATGATTTTCTCGTTTTGACGATTTTTCCTATAGCTTTTTCATTTTTTTCATCAAAACTAAAATATATGCAAATAAGCTGATTTTCTTTTATCGGGAGTCTGGAACGGATTCTGCAACCGCCGCCGGAAATATTTGTCAGCGTACAATTATATTGTTTTCCGTGCGGTTCATATTGAACCTTGCCGTTTACGGATTTTCCATGCACTGCAGAAAATCTTCCAGGTGTTACGGTATCCAGTCTTTGATAATTCCGCCGTATTTTTTTTAATAGTTCCGTTGAATGAGATATCAATACGCATGTAGCTCCGCCGGGTGCTCTTTCATACCGCAATAAACGGGTAAAAAAAGCGTAGCTGAGTCCCGTTTTTGAAGTAAAAGAAAATAATGATTTTCCGAATTCTTTTGTGCGTGAGGGGGAATTAAAATATTCTTCCGGTACTTGAACGACAAGGAAATCTTTTGTCGTTTTCAAAAGTTTGCATTTAAGCTTATTTCCGTCGGGAAAGAACATATACATAGTCGTTCCGGCAGTAAGATAATAAGTATTTTCAATGATTTGGCTGCTTGCGTATATTTTATCAAGGCGGAATTTTATCTTAAAAAGACGGTTCAATTCTATTTCTTTCGACTCTTTTTTGAATTCATCGTATGCGGTTTTAAAATAACTCGAAAGCTTATCCGGCTCTTGAATCATATAGACTATATTCGGGATTTTGAATCTTCGGCACAAAGTCCAAAGAACGGTTTCTTCTTGCTGCGAAAGACCGTATTTTTTTGAAAGTAAGTTTATGTCTTTCCTTTTTGTAACACGTCCTTTTTCGCTTTTTAAGAATTCAGGCGTTTCTCTAAGTTTTTTTCTGTACTTTAAGAAAAGCCATATAACGAATGCAATAGCTATTATTATTAATGCAGCTAAAATTACCGTGTATATGACGGGGTTTTGTCTGGATGTAAGCGGAGTTTTTCCTGCTTGGAAATCAAGTCCCGGAATCATTTTAGTCCCTCTAAAGTTTCTGTAAGTGAATCAAGTCTAGGCTTTATTTCATATTCGGCAATATCTTGAATACCGACAGTATCGCTTGTTTTAAGAGCGTTTTCAAAATCGGAAAGAATAGGCAAAAAATCATTAAAGAATTCTCCTAATGCCCGGTCTTCCACTTTTATTTTTGCATATTCCTCAAAAAGAGATGCAAAAGACGATGTTCGACAAAATGCCTCTATTTTATCTGCAAGCGATATTATTATTTTATGAACATCCGAAGAGCGTCCGCTTTGCATTGCGGCGGGAATTTCCGTCATTTGATTTGAGAGTTCTTTAAAATCTTTTGCAGATTGTTTTAACGTGTCAAAGATTTGATTTTTTGTAATTACGGTAAATTCCAGTTTTGTATTTTCTACAATAGGTTTTTCGGCTTCTTTTTCAAACATATCGGAATCGATTTCTTTTCCGTCTACTGAAATCGCTATCACCGCCGCATTATGTTCTTCACATATAATCTCAAATGATTTGAACACATCTCCTATTGTCTTTTCGTTTTCTAAAGATATATCCGCTTTTTCTCCGTTTATATATAGATCCATCATTGCTTTCCTTATTTGCTATTATTATTCCTATTTGAAAAATTAGTTATCGCATTCTGTTGTGTTTCAAGACTGTTTAGGGCACCTTCCATCTGAGCGTATTTGTTTTTAAGATCCGCTTCTTTTTGCTGCATCTGCGTTTCGAGACGCGAAATCCGCTGTTCCGAAGATTTTATTTTCCCGTCAAGAGTCGCGTTTTTGCCGGAAAATATTCCGCCGGAACGGACATAAGCCGTAAGATGCTTATCAAGATTGTTTGCAATCCCCGAATCTATGATTAAATCACCGTCGGAATCATACCCGAATAAAGATTTTATATCGTCAAGGTGACTTTCAATATTTTCATCCAGTTTTTTTTCGTCGATTTCAAGATAACCTCGCAGTTTTCCCGGCGCATATCCGCCGCCGTATCCGCTTGCATTCGTCGCAATACCGATCTGCGAAAGCATAGTTATTTTTGCATTGTCCGAAAAAGGATAATTTGCGACCGTTGCCGACTGCATATAAGATTTGAGGTTTGTTAGAGACGAATCTCCCATAAACATTCCGATTTTCTCTTTTTCCGCCTTTTTTTCATCTTCGGACAGGTAGTCAAGTTCGTCTACAATCTCGGGTTTGTTCTGAGTGAGAATGTTTACGGTACTCATCGCTTGGTTATATTTTCCGACAAAAGTTATGAGCGCATCTTTTGCACTTTCTTTATCGGGACTTACAGCTATTGTAGCGGTCTTATCGGTCTTTTCATGTATGTGTAAGGTTATCTCAGGGACAATATCGTCAATTTCATTTTCAGGACGCTTTATAGTAATTCCTTCGTATTTGATGACGGCATCATCTGCGACCGTGATGGGATTTTGCGGCATAAACCCCAGATCTTCGGCAGGATTTGCGGCACTCATTTCGGATAAAATGAATGAAGCCCCGGTGTTTCTGTTCCTTATTGTAATAGCGGTTATTCCACTGTATTCGTTCATAGGAATATCTATTTCGGTTTTTGAATTTACATTAAGATTGCCTAAAGGAAGCGGCTGCTCGGTTCCATCCTGCATTACGGCAAATATAATATTGTTGTCTCGTATTTCTCTGAGCGGTTCGAAATGCTCGGCAACAGTTTGAGGGAGCGCAGTGTCTACAGGAGAATTATAAAGCGTAATATCTTTAAAATTTGCGCTTCCCGAATCCGGCAGAATAGGGTGGGGCGGCTGTTTATTCAATTCTTTTGTAATATCTTCCGTATCTTCCCTAATTATTGAAAAGCGTATATGCGCATCGGAATCTTCTTTAATCGACTCGGGAATTTTTACCGTAAAACCGCTTCTCGGAGGAACTTTCGTGTTACCGTCCGATACGCTTACATTTTGCATTGATATTTTAGGCATATTGGGCTGTTCGCTTGTATCGCGGTTATCAGCTTGCGTAAATTCCGATTTCGACGAAGCAAACTGCACGCCTTTTGATTTGATTTTTGTTATCATTCCGGAGTCAAATGCGAATGTCAAAGCATCGTTTTCGAATAAAAGACGATTTTCCGCTCCGGTTTTAAGAGATTCTATCGCAAGCGTTTTTTTACCTTTGCTCGCTCCGATTAC
>CAUUVZ010000099.1:0-2577 GCA_963548875.1 uncultured Treponema sp.
TTATGTCTTTCATATCCAGTTCTCCCGTCCGCCGCCCGCAGTTTTCATCCCTTGAAAACCCTCCTTCCTTGGGCACCGCAAGATATTTTTTAAGCAATTTTTCTGTGCAAAATTGCAGCGGACGGTAAACCGATTGTGTCTTTCATATTACGTTCCACCGTCCGCCGCCCTTTGGAATCCCGGATTATTCGTATATTTTAATTTTCTAGGTGAGCTAATATCCGATATTCATAAAAATAGAAAGTCTCGACATTCGGACTATCGGCCGATTTGGGGAAAATTGATTTCCGTGTAAACGATTAATCGACCGTACTGCCGCTCTTTTTTATCAAAGAAAACCATATCGGTCCCGCGCCGTTCTGCATATCGGGAAGAATATGATAGCCGTATTCGGTGCGCTCCGTTTGAGGCGTAAAAGGAAGATTGCAAAAACATTTGAGCCTTTGGGCGGGAAAATCTTCCGCGCTAATATTTATTTTTCGGGCATCGGAGAATTTCTTAAACAAGCGCGCAACAACATTATCGTTTTCATCGCGGCAAAGCGCACAGGTCGAATATAAAATATATCCGCCCTCCGAAAGCATTCTGTATGCGCCGGATAAAAGTGCCCACTGCTCTACGGCAAGAGATTTTATCCGCGCTGCAGACCATTTACAAAGATGTGCAGGACTGCTCAAAACATGGCGTTCACTTGAACAAGGCGCATCAAGTAAAATTCTTTCATAAGTTTCCGATTTTGTTCGGCACCATTTTGCACCGTCGCTGCATGAAATGTATACGCGGCGGCGGACTGCTTCAGGCAAGCAGGAATCGCAAACATTTACGAGCCGTTTTTTTCGTTCAAAAGAACGTTCATTGCTGTAAAGTTCCGCATTTTCATCCATCAGCGAAGCAAGAACAAGAGTTTTTCCACCGGGAGCCGCACACAAATCAAGAATTTTTTTTGAGCCGGCAACAGGCAGATGAGCTGCTGCAAATACGCTTGCGGTATCAAGAAAATACGGTTTTTCACCGCCGCAATTCACTTCTGCGTAAACGTTTTCATTCTGCATGGATTCTTTTAAGTGTTCCCAGCGACCGCCGAAAACTTCCGCATAATACGAATCGAATCCTTCTTTGCCTTTGTATTTTATTTTTTCTTGTTTAGACATAAAACTCCCGATTAAAATGTTTTCGGTAAAAATCAATATTTTGATTGCAAACGGCATTGAAACGGACAATGCGTTCTTCGGTATTTTCGCTTTTTTTACGAGCAATAACAAGAAGCGTGAAGCCGCTGGCGGCGCGTTAGTTTTGCGTAGCAGTATTTGCCGAGTAGAAAAGAAATGTACAAACTGCGGTAAGGATTGCGTATTCTCCCGATTCTCCGCTTCCTCTAAACGAAGGCGCTTACTTCCTCCGAGCGGGTGAGAGTTCCCTAACTCGGGCGGGTGGGTACCACTCATCCGAGCGGACTGACATGTCAGATCCGGGCGATACTAAAGGTTCCCTTCGGGCGGTACGGATGACTTGAGCAGGCGTGGCGAGGAAGGACATTACTCTTCAATGACCAGATTATTTCGATGTATTCATTCGGTATGAGCACTCGCGATATTCAGCGGCATCTTCAGCAGGTTTACGGTGTTGAGGTTTCAGCCGAAACAATTTTTCGAATATTACAGAATCTGTTATGACTGATGTCCGAGAATGGCAGAGCCATCCTCTTGAAAAATCTTACCCGATTCTTTTTCTTGGTGCCCTGCGGGTTACTTCAAGGCAGGGCGGTAAAAACATCAACAAAGCCCTTTATGTGGCTCTGGCAATCAACTGGGATGGCAAGAAGGAGGTTTTAGGCCTGTAGCTTGCCGATACAGAAGGAGCCAAATTCTGGATGAGCGTCCTTACTGACATCAAGAACCGCGGCGTTGAAGATATTCTGATTGCCTGCATAGACGGACTTACAGGATTCCCTGACGCTGTAAAAGCAGTTTTTCCTGATACCCATATTCAGCACTGTATTGTTCACATGATCCGCAGCTCTACAAAGTTCGTTTCTTACAAAGATTTAAAGGCAGTCTGTAAAGATCTCAGACAGGTTTATTTCGCAATCAACGCTGAGCAGGGGCATGAAGCTCTTGGAGAATTGGTAAAAAATGGAATAACAAATATCCGATGATTCAGGCTTCATGGGAACGTAACCGGAATGACTTTACAGAATTCTTTAATTACCCTAAAGACATCCGAAAGGCAATTTACACAACCAATGCAATCGAATCTCTGAACTTTTCATTGCGTAAAGTCACCAGAAATAAATCAAGATTCCCGGATGACGATTCGATATACAAGGTAATGTATCTGGCGATTAAAAATGCCAGCACCCGCTGGACTATGTCCATCAAAGACTGGGGGCTGGCAGTTAATCAATTTGCAATACTTTTTGACGGGCGTGTTCACGCATTCTAAACTCTGCCATTTACACAAAATTTATGACAGGGTTATTCCACGGTACTATTATTAGTTTAAATTTATTAATAGTTAATTAATAGCCCAAATTTCGACTTATTTTTGAATAGATTTACAAAAAAGGCGTAACCCATT